>JAKSIQ010000001.1 GCA_024398755.1 Bacteroidaceae bacterium
CGCTGGAGAAATAATAGCTCGCGAATGCAGATTAACGTTCTATTTACGCTTACCCTCACTAAATTTCCACTGAGCCAAGAAATGTACCCCACGAAAAAAAGTGGTACAAAAGTGGTACACTTTTCGGGTTTTTCAAAAAGCAACCCCGCTACAGGGTATTGTAGCGGGGTTCACAGTGATTCCGTTGGGATTCGAACCACATCTTGGGCAGAACGCAGCAGCGTGCTTGTTGAGTTCACAGTGATTCCGTTGGGATTCGAACCCAAGACCCACAGCTTAGAAGGCTGTTGCTCTATCCAGCTGAGCTACGGAACCGACCTTTCTGTATGAGACGATGCACGGAATGCACCGCATTTACGGGCGCAAAATTAGCCTTTTGTTTTGAGATTTCAAATGTTGGGCTGCGTTTTTTGATTTCGGCGCATGATTATTGGCAAAGGCAGCCAGTAGAGAACGAACGCAAGAACCCTCATCAGACTGGGACCAAGTCCCAACACCTGATCAAGACGGGTGAATGACAAAGTCTCAAGCAACTGGCTTGCAACCAGCATGCAGATGAACAGATGCGCCATTGGCCGAATCATGCAGGCAAAAGCTTCAACGCAGTCATGGGTGGTCTGGAAGACACCGCCGGCAAGTCCGTATGCCACCGAGGGGACTGCCGCCGTAATCATTACAAGGAAAACAAGCCCACGCCCCACGGGACTGCCTGCAATGCCTGACGCCACCCCTGTTGCCAGACGGCTGCCCGACACTGCACCAAACACAAACAGCAGCACAAGCAGCATAAGTGAAACGGCAGCCACAACGAGCGATGTCCTTTCCCTTGGCGACAGATGCCCCAGCCTATGGAACGCGCCCCACAACCCGCTCGATTTGAGAACGCCTACAGTCATAAGCAGCATTATGGCATTACCTATGGGGGCATGACTCAGTGTGACCGATGCATTCAACACCATCCAGCGCAGTCCGCTCTCACTGATTACGCTGCGTATTGTAAGCAACGAATATGAAGCCTGTCCGCGCATTTCAAGCACGCTTCCAATCCACGATGCTATGACAACAAGCAGCAGCAACAGCAGATAAATGGCTGCCGGATGCGGAAACTGACGTTTATTCATCGGGCTGAAGATTGTCAGGGTCAATAATGTGCAGCTCAATGGCACGCACCACCAGACGTGTCACGTTTATGCCGCGCTGCTCTCCGTCGGGAAAAAGCCTTGTCACCAGATCGGTCTGACGTTTTTCAAGCGACTTGCTGCTGAAAGGCATTGTGGGGAGTTCGGAAATCATGTCTTTGGTGTATCCAAGTGCCAGATGACGCAGCAGGCGTTCGTCATATTCGTCAATCTCGAACGTCATGACCGATTCCGATTTCAGATTCTGCGACCTGACCGACTGACAGAAGCATTTTGTCATGACATCGATGACCGGCTGGCTGAACACAAGGCGGTCACCACCCATTACGGCAAGCACCTGTTCACGCGTCAGCATTTCTCCGGTTTTCAGAATGAGTCCGTTCGCTCCGGCCGCCATAACATCGGCCCACAGCTTTTCGTTTGACAGTTCGCCCGTAAAAACCAGCACTTTGATTCCGGGACGCATGCTGCGCAGACGGCGGCATATGTCAACACCGACGGTGGTCGAGCCGCCCAGGCCCAAATCGAGCAGCACCAGTTCCGGTTCAAGGCCATCATCAATGAGCTGCCAGAAATCACGCTCTGTCTGCGCCGTTCCAATGACCGATATCTCCGGAATGTCGGTTCTGATTATAGACAGTGTGCCCTTCAGTTCAAGAGCCACATCTTCAACGACTATTGTTCTGATTGTTTCCATTCGGTTCTTTTTGTGAATTATAGGCCAATGGCAGCGTGAACCACACAAGCGTACCGCCCTGACGGCTTTCTGCATTTATGCGGCAGCCAATGTGCCCGAAACTTTCATCGTGTTCGCGTATTATCTGGCTGCACAGCACGAAAGCCATGCTGTTTCGTCCTTCAAGCGCCGAAAACAGTGTGTTGGGTTCGGGACTGATACCGGGAAAGAACACCTCTACCCTGACGAACTGTCCGTCGGCACGAGGTTCCAGCAATATCGGTCCGCTGCACCCAAGTTCAACCCCACGTTCCAAGAGGCTTTCCAGAAGGAATCTGACCAGGACATCGTCGGCCATGAATGACAGACCGGAAGGCTGCGCCTCAACTGCGACATGCAGTTTGCCCATGACACCCGCAGCGACATCGGCCACAAGAGCATCTGCATTGATTTCAGAGCGCTGCACCAGCTGCATGCCGGTCCGGGCCAGAGCCTGCTGGCTCAGAATGCCGAATATATCACGATAGTAGCACACCAGTTCCGACATCTGGGCAACATCGCCGCTGTCAGCCAGCTGGACAATGCGGTTCGGATACCATACGGTTTCATGTTTCAGAGTTGACAGGCAATTGTCGAGCACCATGCTGTTCACATGAAGCTGTTCCTGTTCATGTTTCATGCAATCCGATTCAGTTGCAAGCTGGTTCAGGTCATTGAAGCCGGCCTCGAAACGCAGCAGAAGGCTCTGAAGGGCTGTGGCCAGATAATCGGCTATCATCTGCAGCTCCATGCGCATGCTGTCGTTCAGACGTCCCTTGGGGCTGATGCTCATGCGCCCCACCCTGACACTGCCGTTTTCAAGTTCCACTGCTACAGGAGACACGCCCGCTACTCCCATGCCGGAAACCTCACGGTTCCTGCTTACCGCCAACGCTTTTCCGGAACGCCCTGAGTCAAGTTCCAGTTCAAGGCTTTGAAGTCCGAACAGACCGTCCATAAGCGGGAACATTCCGTCGCACAATGTCTGCAAAGTGGAACTGACATTAAAATTATCGGTATTGATGTCATGAAGCGACCGCTGTATGCATTCGGCAATGCCCATTATCTGTTTCAAGTCACTTCTGTGACGTATCCAGTGTCGGGCATATACTACAAACAGTACCAGCATCGATGTGAACAGCAGAACTATGAACAGCATGAGAGCTACCGACAGATTGCCGTTGACATGCTGCAAATCAGTACAGTCCTGTTCAATCATGCTCTCGCTGAAGTACTGTTTGAACAGTTTCATGTATGCCTTGTCATTGTACGCATAAAGTTCCCAGTCCTTCAGGGCAAGAGCCGATACGGCCACCTCGTTACGTATCCACAGAACCGTTTCATAGTCTGTGGCAAACAGTTCGTCAATCCACTGCAGTTCGGCGGCAGGCGGCAGGCTGTCACACAGGGACAGAAGACGTCCCTGTCCGCCATGCAGCAGATAATCCTGGTTCAGCAGGTCCAAAGCTGTAACCGCTTCGTCCAGCGCCATCTCGTAATTGCCTTCCGTATTTGACAGATAGACGTTGTAAGCATGGTCATATGCCGCCATAAGCAGGCTGTCCGAATCGTCTGAAGCGGCCATTACGTTACCGGCAAGACAAATGGGCAGCAGAATAAGTCCAAGCGCACGCCTTATGCCTTTAGGCAGACGGAATGAAAAACGGCTGCCCTTGCCGGGAGTACTCTCAACCTGAAAACGGCACACACTGAACATTTCGTGCGACTTGATGTATTTCTCAATTATTCCCTTGCAGTTCATTATGCCGAAGCCGCTGCCATGTTCCCCACCAGTTTCACCTATACTGCCTGCATCAATTATCTTCTCGGTGTTGATGCGCCTTACATCGTCCCCGCTGAGACCGATGCCTGTATCGCAGACTGAAATCTCGACACAATCCTGCAATGCCTGGGCCGATATAGTCACTTTGCCACCCTCCGGCGTGTATTTGCGGGCATTGTCAGCAAGAGTGTTTATCATGAAAAGGGTCAGCACACGGTCAGCCTTGACCACGGCATCGGTAGGTTCCAGTTCGAAAGCCACTTTCTTCATTGCAAAACTGGAACTGCCACGTGACACTATGTCAAACAGTTCCTGCAAGGCGAAACTGCTCACATTGAGCGTGACAAGCCCCTGACGTATGCTTATCCAATTGGCCAGAACCTGATTGTAGGCATTGATGCAGCCTGCCAGTTCGCGCACATACTCCAGTCCGTCTGCATATTCACGGCTGTCAGGAGCATACTGGGACAGTTTCTCAATCTGCGCCTTCATGCGGTCAATGTATGGCAGACACTGCGCAACCACCTGGCAGCATGTCTTGCGCACCATATTGCCACGTTTGCTGTCGGCCTTGTGCATCAGATAAAGTCTGTGCTGTTTCGATGCCTGTTCAAGGCTGTCGGCCTGCCATGACAACAGCCGCACGCTGTCAAAGGCCTGACGTATGAATGGTTCCACGGCACAGGCAACTGCCCGCGAATCACGGTCCGCACCACCACGGGGCCACTGTACGTTGAGTTCGCCTTCAGTACCTATGCTCACGTTCTCGGCTTGGGTCAAAGTCTGAAGACTTGGAGCCACTACAGTATCCATGTGCTGTCTGAGACCGTCAGCCGGTACGGGTTGCAGTATTCTGCGGCACAGTTCAACCGTTTCACTCATAAGGCTGGCAAAACCCACGTTCGAGCGTCTGACCTGCCGCAGGAACAACACATATACCGCAACCAGAAGCAGAAGTGCGGCAATCATTGCGTATGTCAGTACGGCAAGCCGTCTGTTAGACTGTTCCAGAAGTCTGGTACGGGCTTCGTACCTACGGTCAATTCTTATGTTCTTCTGAATTTCCAGATACACATTCCTGTTGTAGTCAGACTGCTGTTTTGAGTCCAGACCAGACCATGCCACACTCATCAGTTCACGGACCGATGCCAGATATTCAGGCATCACCGAATGAGGCATAACATCCATCCAGTCCTCTTCAATTATGGCCCCGTCTTCACGGTACAGTTCCAGAGGCAGGGGTGTCATTTCAGGTTCGAGTCTCTGCAACGCCGTCGAATTCACAAGATCCAACGCTCTGCCAAGAACGTCCAGAGCATCGGCAAAACGGCCTTCAGAAAGCTGGCAGGCGGCAAGCTGGCGGTATGCAAGCAGCATTTCATATCCGGCGCCATATACGGCCGATATCTCCAATGCGCCAATTGCAAGCATTGACGTCATATTGTCAGTATTCCACCCTGCGCTCTTCAATTCCAAGGGCAACTGGTCAAGCACCATTGCACGCAAATCGGCTCCTGGCTGATTGTCAAGAAGCAGGCGGCTCATTGCACAGCAGGCCATAGCCTTCATGCGCATGTTACCGCTTGTTTCAGATGAGGAAATGCACTGTATCAGGTTGCGGGCACGCTCTTCCACCGCAAAATCGCCCGTCATTTCAAGACCGATGCCCAAACCTTTAAGATACAGATACATGAGCAGGCGGTCGGTATCATCATGAAGCCCGGCATCGCTCTCAACATGAGCCAGTTCCTGCCCGGCCTGCCAAGGCTGTTCCAGTTCATGGTAGTACAGGGCCGATTCCAGGCGGAACGAGCGTTCAAGAGAGTACATCTTGGAACGGTCGTCATCGGACATCAGAGACTCTTCGTCATGCATGGTACGAAGCAGCAGAAGAATACTGTTGCGGTATTCATAGAAAGCCACATTATCTGACGTGCGCTGACAGATGCGCATCAGTCCTATATCGGCTGTCAGCCTCATACAAAGGCCGCTGCCATGCATGTCAAGAATTTCATTGTACAGGTTCCATGCCTCGACATAGTCCATGCGCATGAACGCCACACGCGCCATGGTATTCAGAGCCTGTGCTTTCTCCTGACGGCCGGCCCCGAAGGTTTCCATAGCCATTCCTGCGTACTGTCCGGCCGAATCCAGATTGGTCCACAGACATTCCAACGCCGTTTCATTAAGCCGGTGAGCCTCCTTTCTACCATGTGAGCACGAAGACAGAAGCACCATGTACAGCAACCCCATAACAGTCACCGTCATGTACCGCTTCAAAACAATTATCATGTTTTTGTATGCCATCAGGGACAAAAATAAACCAAATTTAAGTACATTCGCAACATTCACTGGCCAAAATGGAAGCAATCGCCACAATTCATACAGGGTTTCATTCCAAGTTCGGCGTTCCACGTCAAAGCGGTCTGACCAGCTCCATCAAGGGCACAATTGTGTTCAAACCGGAGTTTCGCGACCGCAATGCGCTACGTGGACTTGAGGAGTTCTCGCACATCTGGCTGATTTGGGAGTTTTCGCAGGCCAGACGCGATGAATGGTCACCCACCGTACGTCCACCCCGTCTCGGCGGTAATGTACGCATGGGAGTATTCGCCACACGTTCCCCTTTCCGCCCGAACCCCATAGGTCTCTCATGCGTCAGGCTTGAAGGCATAGACATGAACTGTCCTGACGGTCCTGTCATTCATGTCAGCGGGGCCGATATGGTTGACGGGACACCCATATACGACATCAAGCCGTACATTCCATATACCGACTGCCAGCCTCAGGCGACAGGAGGTTTCACTGACAATGTGGAAATGCACGTATTGGATGTGGAAATCGGTTCCACGCTGACACATGGAATGCCGGCTGACACTCTGCAGGCCATAAAGGACATTCTTGCACAGGACCCCAGGCCACGTTATCAGCAGGATTCGGAACGGATATACAGTTTTGAATATGACGGCTGGAACATACACTTCAACGTTGACGGCAACAGAGCCACAGTTGAAAGCATGACCAAGGCAAAAACGACCAATCACAATGAGCCCAATTAGGACAGCAATAATATCGGTCGGGCTGATGACGGTTTTTATGCCGACAGCCTACGGCAAGCCTTCGGACTTGAGCGCAGGTCTGAAATTCGGAGGCTCGGAAAATGGTACCTCAATGACATCGCAGTACATCGAGCATTACAACATTCACCGACGCACGGGTTTTGCGGCAGGATTGTTCGTGCAGTATAAGACCAAGGAATGGCTTGCAGTAAGAATTGAGCCCGAATACATCCAGAAAGGATATAAGACAGACCGTAACGGTTACATTGCATACTTCGCCCTTGATTCGTACATGAATCTTTCATACATGTACCACAATGTACGCAGCAATTACCTGCAACTGCCAGTCGTAATACGTCTCCAGACCCCTATACAGCAATTGCCAGCAAGACTCTACTGTGAAGGCGGGTATTATGCCGGATGGTGGGCATCGGCCCGACAGGAAGGTGTCATATACAATTCGTCAATTGATTTCATCATGGGAGGCCGGTCTCCTGAAGAATGTTCACATTACCATTATGATGAAAAGATGCCGTTTGTGGAAGAACGTGACCGCAGATTCGAATTCGGATATGTACTTGGTGTCGGGGTTGAATGGGACTTTTCAGAACGTTTCACCATTGGTGCCGGATGGCGCGAATATCGTGCGCTTACAAGTTACACCAGAATTTACGACAGTTCAAGCCAGCCTTATTACAACACCACCAGGACATTATGCATGTCTTTGGGAATAAACTTCTGATTCGCGCATATGAAAAAACACCTTGGAAATATCATTGTTCTGCTGTCATTGACCGCATCATTGGCTTCCTGCTATCCGGATGAGACATTGCGCTTTGATCCGAACAGTCCGCGCGCCAATCTGAATCTGGACACTTTTACAGGACAGTTCAAAGCCATCTGGAACGGAATAAACGAAGGATACACATTCTGGCCGATAACAGATGTTGACTGGGACAAGAGATACAAGGAATATCTGCCCATATTCGAGCAGTTGGACAAGGACTATGAATTATGGCAGGAAGACGATACGCATGACAACAAAGATTTCATAACGCCAGACTCGATATCCAACCTGTACGAGTCATTGACCTATGGGCTTATTGACGGGCACATGACACTTGCGCTGCGTGTCATCAACAACAGTCAGTATGCGATTGGATTAATGCCCGCACTGCAGATCTGGGAGGACGAGAACGGCCATCCGGCCTGTATAAACGCGAAAGATTTCATGTCGTACACAGAAAGGCGCATGAATTCAGGCATGGCCACCAGAGTGAAATCATATATTGAAGAAAGTTCCGGCAAGAAAAACCACAGCACATACAACGTATGTTATGTAATCAATGGCAAATACCTTTATTACAGATACCCGGGATTCGTCACAGATGATTTCGAAGAGAATGAACTGAAACCCGAAGGCAGTCAGAGCGGATATCACAAATGCCTCAAGCATTTCAGAGATCTGCTTGCCGAAGGACAGAGAGACCATTGGCTCAAGGGTGTGATTATCGATTTGCGCAATAATACCGGAGGACACTGCGATGCATTCCCATATTCACCGGTAGGTATGCTGCTTGACAGCGATGTTCACAATATCGGCTCATACCAGGGCAAGAACGGTCTCGGGCACTATGACCTTACTCCTTCTATTCCGTTCCTGGTATGCGGTTGTGCCGAAAAAGACTATCAGGGGCCGGTAGTACTGCTGACCGATCAGAATACGGCAAGTATGGCCGAGATAGCGGTACATACAGCCGAAGCCATGCCCGGCTGGACCACAATTGGCGAAACGACATATGGTGCCATAGGCGGCTGGTTCGGAAATGATTATTTCACCTATCTTAACGGCGAAGTCGGCTACGGTTATTCAACTGATTTGCGAGTCAGCAAGGAAGCGAATTACTACATCACCATGTCTCATATAATACTTCGTGGTGTTGACGGAGAATGTCATGAAGGCATAGGAATCAAGCCTGATATAAGAGTGAACTTCAACAGTCTGTACAACCTGATGCCGGTAAATCCTAAAGACACCCAGTTTGATGCCGCCCTACGTTACCTTGACGACAAGGACTGAATCACAACAGGCCAGCCATTTTCCAGCCTGCGGCGAGTCATCTGGAGGATTACTGCTCTTTTGAATCCTTGCTGCCGTCGGCAGACTTCTGGAGTCTTTCCTCAACCAGCTGTTCTACCAGCTCGCCTGTAATATATATGTATGCGGTCTTTTCTTTCGTATTCGAAGTGACAATGACCGTCTTGCGGATTACGCCCGGGCGTAATCCTGTGCCATTGAAAGTGACCTTTATCGAATCGGTCTGACCTGGAAGGACCGGTTTCTCTGATGCCTCAGCCTTAGTGCAACTGCATGTGCCTTCGGCCGAAAGAATGACAAGTTCACTCTTTCCGGTATTCTTGAACTTGAACCAGCAGGTCTGTATTGGATGTTCCCTATCAAAAAGCCCGAAATTATGAGTAGTTTTTTCGAATGTTATTGACGGATATTCCACCTCCTGGGCGAAAGAATGCCGGACGGGCAGAAAGAGTACAGCAGCAAGAAGCAGTCTTGGTATTTTCATTTCAATTCAGATTCTAATAATACGGCGCTAAGTTATGACTTTTTTCTTTGAGATGTCAAAAAAGGGAATTAACTTTGAATATAAATATTGGTTTAGCGATATGGATTTCAATCAGAATGATCTTAAGTTGTTTGCCGCCAAGGGTATTGGCGTTGAATCGGTAGAAGAACAATTGGAGCACATTGCAAAGGGGTTTCCCTACCTTGAGCTGGATTCAGCCGCATCGGTCGGCAACGGTATAATGCAAGTCAGCGACAGTAACGTTGAAATGTACACAAAAGCGTGGGACAACTATCTGAAAAGCGGACATAGCATTACCAAATTCGTTCCGGCATCTGGCGCGGCAAGCCGCATGTTCAAAGACCTTTTTGCATTCATGGATGGAGATTCCGATGTTCCGGCATCGGCCTTCGAAAAAAAGTTTTTTGATGGAATCAGGTCATTCGCGTTCTATTCCGACCTGGACAAGTGCTGCAGAGATGCTCTAGGAAAGGGAGTTGACGAACTTGTTGCCTTGGGACAATACAAGACTGTCGTGTCATATCTGCTGAAAGATTTCGGACTGAATTATGGAAAGCTGCCAAAAGGGCTGCTGAAATTCCATGCATACAAGTCGGGAGCCCGCACGCCAATGGAAGAGCACATGGCAGAAGGAGCTCTGTATGCCACCGAAGCCAATGCGATAGTCAATCTGCATTTCACAGTATCACCTGAACACCGAACTCTGTTCGAGCAGTTGGGAAAAGAATGCAGCCAGTCAATGACAAAACGTTACGGAACATCATACAACATCAGTTTCTCCGAGCAGAAGCCAAGCACTGATACAATTGCGGCCGATGCTGACAACCGCCCCTTCCGCAACCCGGATGGCAGTATTCTTTTCCGTCCGGGAGGTCATGGTTCACTAATAGAAAACCTCAATGAGCTTGACACAGACATTGTGTTCATTAAAAACATTGACAATGTGGTTCCTGACCATCTGAAAGAGCCGACAGTTTCAAGCAAGAAGATGCTTGCAGGCATTCTTGTCACCATACAGAACAAGATCTTCGAGTATCTGCACCTGCTGGATTCCGGCAAGTTCACTGAAAAGCAACTCAAGTCAATCTGTGACTTTGTGCAAAACACATTATACTGCAGAAAGGATACCGGCAACTTGTCTCAGGACGAACTTTCAGCCTGGCTGTACAAAAAGCTCAACAGACCTGTCAGAGTTTGTGGAATGGTAAAGAATGTAGGAGAACCTGGTGGAGGTCCTTTCCTTGCTTACAATCCGGATGGGAGCATTTCTCTGCAGATTCTGGAGAGCTCGCAGATTGACATGAATGACGAACGCAAAAAAGACATGTTTGCAAGCGGCACACATTTCAATCCCGTCGATCTTGTATGCGCGCTGAAGGACTACAAAGGACAGCGTTTCAATCTGCCGTCATTCGTCGACAGGTCAACAGGGTTCATTTCATCAAAATCCAAAGACGGCAAGGAATTGAAAGCTCTGGAACTGCCAGGTCTGTGGAACGGCGCCATGAGCGACTGGAATACACTTTTCGTTGAAGTACCGATTGAGACATTCAACCCGGTCAAGACGGTAAATGATCTGCTGCGCCCACAGCACCAGCCCGCATAGCCACCGCCTTCCGGTCTGCAGATTTCAGAAAGACGAATATGCCAGATGATTTTCTGTCAGACTGCATCATAGTTTCGCGACTTTATTTAATTTTGCAGTCGCAAGTGGAACGCGATAGTAGCTCAGTTGGTAGAGCGTTGGCTTCCCAAGCCGAAGGTCGCGGGATCGTGCCCCGTCTATCGCTCCATTTTCATTTCATAAACCGAGCCAGAGTGGACTTGAGTACAGCCACATCAATCGGTTTGGCAATATGCTCATTCATGCCAGCTTTCAAGGCCTCCTGACGATCTTCCTCAAAAGCATTTGCTGTCATGGCGATTATTGGAATTCGGGAAATGCAGGTATCTAATGCACGTATCTGACGCGTTGCCTCGTAGCCATCAATGCCAGGCATCTGAATATCCATAAGAATAACGTCGAATTCGTCCGGCTCCGCAGAAGCTGCTTTTGCAACAGCCGTTTCACCGTTACAGGCTTCAACAACATTGCAACCGTATTCCTCAAGAATTGCCGCGGCAATCTCACGGTTCATATCATTGTCTTCAACAAGAAGAACCTTACATCCGGCTATGTCTGTCTCAGGTTCCATGCTGGCAGGCTCTTCCAACTCCTGGCCGGCAGCAACGCCCTGCCAATGGAAATTGAAAGTTACAACGACAGTTGTACCCTTGCCCGGTTCACTCTGAATATCAATATGACCGCCCATCATGTCTATGATGTTTTTCGTAATGGCCATTCCAAGACCTGTACCCTGAATACCGGCCATATTGGTTGACTTTACACGTGTAAACGGATCAAAAATCTTCCCAATGAAATCACTGCTCATTCCCATTCCCGTATCTGCAATCACAAATGTGTATGTACCAGTTTCCGGTTCGTCAGAACCGCTTTCCTTGACCTCCACACGGATACTTCCACCTACAGGCGTATATTTGATTGCATTCGATACAATATTCAAAAGCACCTGATTCAATCTGAGTCTGTCACAGACAATAACGGAATTGCATATTTCAGAACAATCTGTCTGCAAGTCCAGCTGTTTGTTCGTGGCGCTGGAAAGGACAATGTTCTCAAGAGTATTCATAATTTCCAGCAAGTTCTCAGGTTTCTCGTCGAGAGTCATTTTTCCTGATTCGATGCGGCTCATGTCCAGCACATCGTTGATAAGAGAAAGCAGATGATCCGACGACTTGCTTATTTTGTCAAGGCAGTCCTTTACCTGACCTATGTCATCAAGATGTTTCAACGCCAGTCCCGTAAAGCCGGTTATCGCATTCATCGGTGTGCGTATGTCATGCGACATGCTGTTCAGGAAGTTTGTCTTTGCGACGCTGGCCGATTTCACCATGGACAAAGCTTCCTGCAACTGCCTTTCCGACTCGTGTTCCTGTCTGATTTCCTTATCACATTCGCCGAATCCCACAACAACCACATTCGCTTCCTGAGAAGGCTTGTTATACTTTATCACATCCATAACAGACCATAGGAAACCGTTTCCGTAATCTCTTCTGAATCTTATGGAGAACTTCTTGCAACCGGCCAACCTTTGCTTGACCGATTCAATTGTAAGTCCTTCAAACAGATGACGGTCATCCGGATGAACAGCCTGCGACAGGATGAATTTCCTGAACAGGACAAACGGATCATTGTCTTCTGTCAGCAGTTTCTTCGTATCGGCCAGACGACGGTCATCAACCGAATAGACCTTGAATACGTTTTCAGCAAAATTTATGTAATACAATGCAAGATATTCCCTGGCCAGGCCTTCAATGACCTCCATGTTTTCCTTGAGTCTGTTTGCCAGGGCCTGTCTGTCACTGCTCATGGTATCCATCAGCTGGAAGCCGACAGTTATTACTGATGGAGTACCGTCGTCGTGCCTCATAATCACGTTTACAATGGCAACAACCCACTTTCTGCCTTCTATATGGAATGACTGGTATGAATACGTGAACTTGTCCTCGTTCATAAGACGCTGCTTAAGGCTCTCCATATCGCCAATTCCCATAAACATTTCCTTTGTTTCCCCTTCAATGGTATTCGCATATGACATTACCATTTTTCTATAAGGGGCCGATGTACCCACCGGCATCATATCCAGCCATGGAGACGATTTCAGAACAGAGAGGAGTTCAGTGTCAAGGTCAACGGAAAAAAGAGCAAAAAGATTGTCGGTCTCTTTTTCCATAAGATGACGCATAATGATTTCACGGTTTCTGATAGCGAACCCAATGACAACCATGTCACCTTCCAGCGCATTGACAGTCATTTCATGCCAGATTGACTCGCCATTCGATATTACCCTGTATTCCGTTGAATACGAATCAGCGTCTTTCAGTTTGTTTCGGATGTTGTCATAATCCAGTTCTCTGGCCATCTTCTTACGGTCAACAAAATAGACAGCTTCTGAAAGAAAGAAATCTACAGCCTGCGAAAAACGGTCAAAACGGACACCGTAGCCGATAATGCCATTGTCCATTCTCAACAATTCAAAGGTATCATCGGCCAGATTGACAATATATGCGATATTATATGTTCTGGCAAAGCTTTCCGCAATTTTGACTTTTTCATGCAGTTCATCCTGAAAACGCATCTGCTGTCTGAAATCCTCTATGTTGCGTATTTCTACGGCATACAACTCATTATAACTGAGTATCAGTCCGACTGTAAGCGCTATTGACATGTAATTGTATGCGAACAGCAGCTGCATAATGACAGCAGCCACTCCAATACACATTGTCAGCATCAGAATTCTGTCATTGACCGTTCTGTTTCTGAGTACAAGAAAATTCCATGCGGAATGGATCATAGCCGCAGCACAATAGCCGAAACAGAAGACATACTGCAATATCCACAATGAGCCGAAACCGTATTCACCATGCGGACCGATTGTGAAAATCCATTCTGTCCTATAAGAAAGGATACACAGCAAAGTCAGCAGAAATACAGGGATGACCGCCATACGCCTGTTCTTTACGGACTTGATCCATATAGAGCCCATCGAGGTCTCAACATAACACAGCCAGAAGTATGCAGTGGTAGCCAGGGCGGCCAGATATGAAGTATATATAATGAATCCCGCAATTCTGTCTGTAAAGAATATGCCATAACGCGGCATTATCATAAAGACATTGACACAAAGATACACCAGATTGGCTACGGAAAAATCAAAATAGGCACGAGCCGACGGGCTTGCCGTTCTCTTGCCTTTTGCCTTATAAACGACAAATATGCCGATTGCCACCAGAACTAGTTCAAGTACATGCTCTGTCAATATGATTCTGAGTACAGTCATACGGTATACAGTAAAATATCCAACTATTTAACCTGAAACAGACTCTATTGGCGATAGAGTCTGCTTCCAGAATTTGATATTACTTTTTGAAATAGCGGTTGTAAAGGCCTTCAAAGCCTTTGCCATGACGGGCTTCGTCTTTTGCCATCTCGTGAACTGTATCATGAATGGCATCCAGATTGGCAGCCTTGGCATTATTGGCAATACGGAACTTGTCTGCACACGCTCCAGCCTCGGCCATCATTCTCTTTTCAAGATTGGTCTTGGTATCCCACACAATGTCACCCAGAAGTTCTGCAAATTTGGCTGCATGTTCTGCCTCTTCCCAAGCATAGCGCTTGAATGCCTCTGCAACTTCAGGATAGCCTTCGCGATCAGCCTGACGGCTCATGGCAAGATACATACCAACTTCTGAACACTCACCGTTGAAATGTGCGTTGAGATCCTTTATCATTTCTTCACCGGTTCCCTTGGCTACGCCAATCACATGCTCCTGAACAAATTCTATTTTGTCAGAATCTTCTACCTTCTTGAATTTTGAACCTGGAACGCCACACTGCGGGCATTTCTCCGGAGCTTCGTTTCCTTCGTGAACATATCCACAAACGGAACATACGTACTTTGCCATAATGATTACTGAAAAATTATAAGTTAAACAGTTGTTTGCAGTCAGGTAATTGTTTTTTTTCGCGCCCAAACATATCAAAAAAAGTCCGCATTGTACCAACATGTGCAAATTTTTTTTACACGAACATATTATTTTCGAATATTTACAATTATTCGTATATTTGAATGTCTTAAAACGAAATGTCAGGATGAACAGTAAAACAATACCGCTGATTCTGTTGTCATTTTTATTATTCGCTTGTCTTTCATGCGAAGATGGCAGTAGCGGGAACGGATTGGAAATCAATTACGAGATAGCCGATAATGAAGGCGAACTGATTAAGGAAATCAAGGATTTCTTAAGCTCCAAATCACAGGACATCAGCAAGCTGGCCGAGATGCTGAACCTCGGGAATGCGGAAGACCTTTTGAATTCCAGGAGTTTCAATTACACAAGCACAGACATCCACGGAAATGCCGTCACACTGTCGGCGCGCATGACTTATCCGGCAGGTATCAGAAACAGAGCATCACGCAAGGTTTCATCGATACTCCTTGCAATGCCACAGGACATTCCGGACGGATATCTGCCTGATGGCGGCTCTTTAATCGGATTGAGATCCGCATTATACAACAGCCTTGTGGTCATTCCCGACGGACAGGGTTATGGAGTGTCATCTGACAAACCGGAAGTTACAGATCCGATTCTTTCCGCCAGACAATGTCTTGACGCGCTTGACAAGGCGGTGGCACTGGCAAAAGAAGATCTTGGCATTTCATTTGCAGGCGACTGCAGCACGTCAGTGATAGGATTCGGTCGAAAGGCGCCAACAGCATGTGCATCGGCCATGGCTATAGAAAACGGACTGTACAAATTCCGCAACAGCGTGATCAAAGGTTTTTCATCGGTCATTTGTGCACAAACTGAATTTGCCTTCTCGAATGCGGAATTTTCCAACTTCACAAACGCATTGGAGACATGGAGAATCGGAACGGAGCTCTATTTCTGCCATATAACCGATGACACTGTTGCGCCATACAGCAAGGTGCTTGATTTCATCAGCAGCATAACAAAGATACCCGGCAACGCAAGCAGGATTCACAAGATAAGCGTAATCATGGAAACCGAAGATGTTGACGCACCGACAATGAACAGGCGGGCATTGTCATTCTGGATGATCCGTTCTTTAGCCAACAGTGATATGGTTGCCTTCAAATGATTCACGACAACGCAGCGGAAACAATGATCAGCGCAGAAGAACAGACAACAGAAGGAAAGGTGTTCGCCACTGTTTCTAAGCCATGGATGGAATATTACAGCGGCAGCACCGAGGGCATATTATCATTGGAATGTGATGCGAAACAGACTGTCTGGAAAAACGTGGAACACGCCATGCAGACCATAGGCTTGGACCAGGATGCCATGATATATTTCGGAAGGCACTATTCCAGGCAGGAATTCATTGCAATGGTCCGGAAATGGGCAAGAACATTCAAAGGTATGGGTATCAGGCCGGAAGAACACGTGTTGCTGTTTGCGCCATTTTCTCCTCAGATTGCCGCAATGATTCTGGCATTGAATGCCATAGGTGCGACCGTCGTCATGCCGAACATGCATTCAAGCAAAGAAAGCATAAAGGCATGCGCAGCAGGAACGCGATATGCAATCTGTCTTGACAGCATGTATGACAGGATTGCCGGAGCGCACGACTCATTTCAGTTTGAGAAAACGATTATTGTAACAGCTTCGACAGGCATGTCGGAACCGATGCGTCTGATTGCATGGTTGGCAAATGCACGTGTTTACATTCATGCACTGAAAGCCGGACGAGGGCGCAACATTACTGTCAGGCAGGTCATAAGGACATACGGCAAGACGTCTGACAGTTTTGAGGAGCCATTCGTCTCCGGAAGAGTTGCCATGGTGACCGCTTCCGGCGGAACCACTTTGAATGGACAGGCAAAACTTATACAGTGCACCAACGAAAGCATCATGTCATTGCTTGAAAATGTATATGTCAGTGCAATAAAGTCAGGTATCCGTCCGGAATCCGGAGACAAGGCTTTAAACATGCTGCCTCCATTTGTCAGCACTTCGGAGCTCGTATTGTTTCTGGCCCCTCTGATGATTGGCGCAACTGTCATTGCCGAGCCCAGACTCACACCTTCCACATTTGCAGACAATGATCTCAAATACAGGCCACAGATTACCCTGATGCCTGGAAAAGGTTGGGAGGCGTATTTCGCCAAAGTCCGGAAACTTATTGCAAAAGGAAGACGTCCTGATTTGAGCCACTGGAAGTTACCGATAGTTGGCGGTGAGGGATGCACGCCGCAGGAACTGGCAGAGTGGAACTCCATAATGAAGGAATGCGGAGCAAAAACCAACATAATGCCGGGATATGGCATGAGTGAAGGATTCTCTGTCATGTCTGTCGATTTCAACAATTATGACTATCTGCATAATGAGCGGGACTGCATCCAGGTTGGAAGACCACTGTCAGGAATAACAATGGCAGTTTTCGATAAAGACGGAAATGAACTGCCGGCAGGCAGACGTGGAGAACTTTGGGTCAGGACCCCGTCAATGATGAAAGGATACCTGAACGACGCCAATCTCTCAAAGCAGGTCATGAAAGGCGGATGGTTGCATACAGGTGACCTGTTCGAGATGGACAACAGCGGTGAATTCTTCTGCTATGGCAGGATGGATGATTACATAATGGCGGCCAATGGCGTAACAGTTTACACTTTCGACATTGCCAACCGTTTGAGAAAAGATCCAGACGTCAGACTGGCATTGGTCAACAACATGTCACACCCCGGATGCGAACCACCTTTCCTGGTTGCGCACATAGTGATGAATACCGGAATACACACAAGCCGCAAGGAATTGATAGAACGCCTTCAGAACGACATGGCAGAATGGCTGCCGGCCGGTCTGACAATATCGGGATATTATATTCACAAGGAAAGTACCTTCAGCACATCGCCGGTCATGAAGACTAACAAGAACCACTACAAGAAGATACATACAGGATATCAGATTGTCTGTCATAACGAATTAAAAGAAGTCATATTCAAGATATGAGAATACCAGGTTTATCATTATTACTGGCCGCCATCCCCGTTTCGCTGGTTTCCTGTCAGCGGAACAGTTTTGAGCCGGCACCAGTTCATGTCAAAGTCATGCAGGCCGCTGCATCATCAGTTTCATACAATGGCAGATACACGGGATCAGTCTGTTCCGCGACATCTGCAAACCTTTCTTTCGGCATTCCCGGCATTGTTGTAGAAGTGGCGGTATCAGAAGGCCAGGATGTAAAAGAAGGGGAACTTCTTGCCAGAATTGATGACACGTCATATATCAGCGCATATGGTACGGCAAAATCGCTGTATGATCAGGCGCAGGATGCCTATAACCGCCTGAAGGGTCTTCATGACAGCAAATCGCTGGCCGATATCAAATGGGTTGAAGTTGAAAGTCAGCTTGCACAGACAAAGAACATGCTGGATATTGCGGAAAAGGAGTTGGGCAACTGCAGAATTACAGCTCCATTTTCCGGAACGATAAGCACACGTAACATTGAGCCGGGCCAATACAGTGTTCCCGCTGTGACGGCCTTCACAATAATCAATCCTGACGACATGATGTGCACTTTCAGCGTTCCCGAAAACGAAGTGTCATTGTTCCGTTATGGAATGACAGCCAGAGTGACGATACCGTCCCTTGACAATGAGGTCATGGACGGCACAGTCTGCAGAATAGGAACATCGGCCAGTCTGATGACGCACGCTTATGAGGTGGGAGTGGAAATAGGCAGTGCTCCCGGAGTTCTCCGTCCGGGCATGATTTGCAGCATATCAGTCAATCTGCATCCGGATGAAATGGCGGACAAGCAGATTGTTCTTCCGTCCAATGCCATTATGCTTGACTTTGACAACAGCCACTATGTTTGGGTGGCACAAGGTGACACCATCGCCACAAGACGCAGCATTGGAATTGGAAGGGCTGTTGCAAATGGCATTGAAGTCATTTCCGGCTTGGACGGGAATGAAAGCATAATTACAGACGGACTTCTCAAAATAAGTGAAGGTTCAAAAATCATTATCTGCGAATGATGGACAGAAAAAGTGAAAGTTTCGTGCACACCGCATTCAGACATCACAGCATTGTGATACTGGTATGCTGCATGCTTATTGTTGCTGGAATTCTGTCACTCAAGTACATAAACAAAAACGAGTTCCCGAATTTCAACATACGTCAGGGTGTAGTAGCGGCCGTATATCCGGGCGCCACTCCGGAACAGGTGGAAAACGAAGTGACCAGACCGCTTGAAGACTTCATTTTCAAATTCAAGGAGGTAAACAAGGAAAACACCCGCTCGATATCACAAAGCGGAATGAGCATTGTCATTGTTTCCCTGAACTATGACATGAACGACCAGGAAGCCTTCTGGGCCAAATTCAAGGATGGCATGTCAGAGTTCAAGTCCGAACTGCCGGCTGGAGTTGTGGGAACCCAGGTCATTGATGATTTCGGTGAATGTTCCGCCATGCTTGTCACTTTCCAGAGCGATGACAAGACGTATCCGCAGCTCATGCATTACGTTGATGAGCTTAAGACCAGACTGCGTCCTATAAGTTCCGTTGGAAGAATGACGGTGTCCGGCATGCAGGACCAGCAGATAAGCATCCGTCTTGATGCCAGCCGGCTGGCACACTACGGTCTGAATGACAAAGTGCTTGCCACATCAATGTTTGCAAAGACTTTCAACACTTCGCCAGGAGCATTGAGGTCAGGAGAACTCATACAGCCGATATATGTTGACCGCAACAGGAACAACGAGTATGACATTGCCAACATGGTGATTCTGAACGATCCTGATTTTGGAACAGTCAGACTCAAGGATATCGGAGAAGTTGTCAGGGAGTATCCGGAACCTACGGAATACATTACCGACAACGGCCACAAGTGCCTGTTGTTGAGCATTGAGATGAAGAAGGACAAGGATATTGTAGACATGGGGCACAAAGTCAAAAAGGTAATTGACGAATTCTCACAGGAACTGCCTTCTGACATAACGCTGAACAATATCACCGATCAGACCCAGGTTGTCGAAGATTCGGTATACAATTTCCTCAAGGAGCTTGTCATTGCCATAATTGCTGTCATTCTGGTAGTCGTTCTGCTGCTTCCTATACGCACGGCACTGGTGGCGGCATTGACCATACCGGTCACAGTATTCATTTCACTGGCTCTGTTTTACATATTCGGTCTTGAACTTGATACCATTACCCTGTGTCTTCTTGTAGTGACTTTGGGAATGATTGTCGATGATGCCATTGTCATAATAGACGCATATCTGGAACGGATATCACAGATTACTGACCTTGACGACGAAAAGCGCAAGGAAGCATCAATCTGGTCTGCAAGGCATTACTTCAAATCAGTATTGTCTGCCACGTTGGCCATTACCGCGACATTCTACCCGATATTGTACACCGTCAAGGGAATACTCAAAGACTTTCTGCACGACTTTCCACTGGGAATAACAATCATACTGTTCGTTTCCTTGCTGATTGCACAGGTGCTGGTCCCCTACCTGCAGTATGTGTTCATCAAAGAGCCTCCAAAGAAACGGTCATCGTTTCTATGTTTTGTACAGAAGGAATACAACACCCTGATTGAACGATGCTTCAGACACCCTATAAAGACAATGATATGGGGATTTGTCAGTGTTGCTGTCGGAGTCATCATGATATTGGAGGTACCACAGAGACTGATACCTACAGCCGAACGTAATCAGTTCGCCGTTGAGATTTATCTGCCTGGAGGTACATCATTGGAAAAGACATCAATGATAGCCGACTCGCTTGAGCACATGATATCAAAAGATGACCGGGTTGTGAGCATAGCATCGTTCAAAGGTTGCAGTTCGCCCAGATTCCAGACAAGCTATGCGCCTCATTTTCCCGGCTCGAATTTTGCACAATTCATTGTCAATACTACAGACAACAAAGCAACGGTATCCCTGCTCGATGACCTGGAACCCAAGTATCACAATTATTTCCCCGAGGCTTTCATACGTTTCAAGCAGTTGAACTACTCCGACAAGGATTACCCCATAGAAGTTATTCTTGAAGGCAGCAGTCTGAATGATCTCAGAATGGCAGTTGACAGTGTCAAGTCAATAATGAGAAGTATGCCCGAACTTGAGAATCCACGTTCCAATCTGGGCGACATGTCACCGTCGGCACACATTGTAGTCGATGCCGAACAGGCCGCCCGATATGGAGTCAGCAACTCCATCATGGAACTCAACATGCTGTTGAGATACAGCAGTGGAATTAAAGTGGGAACAGTTTGGGAAGACGGGTATGAAACGCCATTAGTCATAATGAGCAACCACAAAGGTCATGCTACGGTCAAGGACCTTGAGCAGGAACCTGTTCCTACAAATGCCGGATTGTCATCGGTTCCCATGGGACAGATAGCAGTCATAGAACCGGGATGGGAAGAATATTCCATTCCACATTTGAACGGCATACGCTCAGCTACCGTAATGAGCGAATTCCGTCGCGATGCGAAAGGCAATGGCATGTCTGCCGCATACAAAATCAAAAAGGAACTCAAAAGGAAGGGCGAGGAATTCATTCCTGAAGGAATCAAAATCAAATTCGGAGGAGACTACCTGGATTTCCAGACATACATGCCCGGTATCCTATGGGGACTGGTCGGAGCTATCATTGTCAATTTCATAATCATGCTGATTCATTTCCACAGAGTCTCAACGGCCACACTGCTGCTATGCTGCTTCTTGCTGACACTATTCGGCACAGCAGCCGGTACCCTGATGTTCAGAGTGGATTTCGGTACAACTTCGGTTCTCGGTATGGTAACCCTGATGGGTGTACTTGTACGTAACTGCACAATCATGATAGATTACACAGAACAGCTTATTGAAGAAGGCATGCCGCTGTACGCCGCTTGTCTTGCATCGGCAGAAAGACGAATGCGCCCCATACTGCTGACATCGGTTGCCGCCGCTGTAGGCGTAGTACCGATGATAATCAGCCATAACAGTCTGTGGATGCCTATGGGAACAGTAATATTTGCAGGAACGCTATGCACTATGTTCTTTATAGTCACAATCATTCCTGTAGCATTTTATCTGGTAAACAAAAAAGGAAAAACAGAATGAGATTATACAAACTTAACCCATTGTTCGTTCTGCTGAGTCTTTTCAGCATACAGGCCACCGCCCGCGAATACACTCTTGATTCATGCATTGAGCTGGCTTTGAAAAACGACATTTCCATAAAGAACGCGCGGATTGACATGCAGATGGCCGATGAAGACAGCAAATTCGCCTTCACAAAGTATTTCCCCACCGTTACCGCCAATGCAACAGGATTCATTGCCGCCAGACAGCTTGTCCGCACGGAAGTTCCGATTTTCAGTATTGATGAGAACACGGTTATTCCGATTATCAATGAGAATGTCATATCCAACATGGATATCACATACAACCTGAATATCATAAGACAAGGCGTATTCGGAACCGTAAGTGCCATTCAGCCAGTATACGCAGGAGGTCAGATTGTCAACGGCAACAGACTGGCTGCTCTGCAGAAGGAAGTACGCAGGCTGCAATATGAAATGACACGCGATCAGGTGATTCAGAATGTTGAAGAGTATTACTGGCAGATGGTTGCCGTTCACAGTTCTCTCAAGTCTCTTGATGCCGCCGACCTGTTGCTTGATTCACTTATGGCTACTGTCGTACAATTATGTTCAGCCGGAGTTGCAACCAGCGGAGATCTGTTAAGCGTGGAATTGAAGAAGGAAGAACTGATATCACAGAGAATAAAAGTCAATAATGGTCTGGAACTTCTAAGACTTGTTCTTGCACAGCTTACAGGAAGCGACATGGACAGTTTCAGTGTTGTCATTCCAGACTCGCTGTCAACTCCGGACTCCCCTGAAAAGTGGTTCATAGAACCGTCAGAAGCCGCGCATTCACGCAACGAGCTATCTCTGGCGGAAAAAGCACTGGCATCTGAAGAGCTCAACATCAAAGTTGAACGCGGAAAGCTGATGCCGACAGTAGGAATCGGCGCACTGGCAATCGGTTCAGACATTGACATACAGGGCGGATTTGAAAAGAACAGAAGTCATAATCTGCTTGGCATTGCCACAGTAAACATTCCATTATCGGATTGGTGGGGAGGAAGTCACAATATCAAAAAATCCAGACTGTCACAACAGAAAGCAAGCAATATCAAAGATGATGCTTATTCCCAGCTTCAGCTTGACATACGCTCCGCATGGAATTCTCTGACTGAAGCATGGGCTCAAATTGAGGTTGCACGCAAAAGGTGTGACTCTTCGGCCGAAAATCTGCGTGTCATGACAGGGCAGTACAATGCCGGTATAGAGACACTTTCATCAATGCTTGAATCCGTCACAAATGCTACTGAGGCTCAGGCAAACCTGGCAGCAGCTCAAGCCACATATCTGTCTTGTCTGGCATCGTACAAAATAAAAACCTGCCAGCAATAATAAAAAAGAGTCCTGCGTCACTTAATTGGTACGCAGGACTCTTTTGGAAAGATATCTGATACGGATTTACTCTATCTCGAGAGTTACGATACTTGCAGCCGGAATTGTCAAAGCAATTGACCCTGATTTCTTGTCAATCTTTGCTCCGGAGAAATCAACAAGTTTAATCTTGTCAGGCTCTTCAAATGAATTGAAAT
The DNA here is from genome assembly GCA_024398755.1 of Bacteroidaceae bacterium. Taxonomy (GTDB): domain Bacteria; phylum Bacteroidota; class Bacteroidia; order Bacteroidales; family Bacteroidaceae; genus Colenecus. Next base: position 23,570 of record JAKSIQ010000001.1, read on the forward strand.
CTGTGGGATTGTCACTGGTAAGAATCTTGGCACTGACTTTATTGGCCTTCATTCCGTTCAGCTTTACTGACACCTCCTGTTCCTGATCAAACTTCACATTTGACATTGACACATGTAACTTGCCGTTCTTGTCCTTTGAAGCAGTGCTTGATAACATAGGTAGCGGACGAGTTGCCGTTTCATCAGGATTTGCAGCATAGCGCTCATTAGGAGTAAGCTTGACTTCTACGTTTTCAAGGCTTGTAGGAATGTATGTGGCATCCATATGAGGCTTGTACATGTAATACAGCCAATATGTAGGAGTAAGCACCATCTTGTCTTCCTTTGTCAGTATCATAGACTGAAGCACATTGGCAACCTGCGCAATGTTGGTCATCTGGATTCTGTCGCAGTATTTGTGGAAAACGTCAAGTGACAGTGATGCAACGAGAGCGTCACGCATGGTATTCTGCTGGTACAGCTGGGTTCCCGGCTCCGGTTCCCACCATGTGCCCCACTCGTCAACAAGCAGAGGAATGGTATTTTCAGGATCAGCCTTGCTCATAATGGCAAGATGCTTCTGGATGACCGGTTCAATTCCAAGGCACTTGCCAAGGCACCAGTAATAATCATCCTGATCAAAGCCCAGTGCAGGCTTCTTGGCTCCAACCCATCCTGACACGGTATAATAATGAAGCGATACGGCATTTGCCATAGAACCTATACGGTCCATAAGAACCTGAGTCCATTCATAGTCGTAATCGGAAGCTCCGCTTGCTATCTTGAACAGACTGGTACCATTGAAATCACGGCAATATGTCTGATAGCGTCTGAATATATCAGAATAGTACTCAGGACGCATATTGCCACCGCAACCCCAAGCCTCGTTGCCGACACCTATATACTTGACGTGCCATGGTTCCTTCCTTCCGTTCTGTTCACGGATCTTGGCCTGAGGTCCGTTTGCAGCATTCATATACTCAATCCACTGGGCTGCCTCCTGTACTGAACCGCTGCCTACATTCAATGAAATGTACGGTTCGCAACCAAGCATTTCACACAGGTTCAGGAACTCATGTGTACCGAAACTGTTGTCTTCAACTATACCTCCCCAGTTGTTGTTCACCATAACCGGACGGGTTTCCTTTGGTCCGATGCCGTCCTGCCAATGGTATTCATCGGCATAGCATCCACCCGGCCAGCGCATTACAGGAACCTCAAGGTCTTTAAGTGCATTGAACACATCCTTACGGTATCCGTCAATATTTGGAATTGATGATTCAGGGCCTACCCACAAACCGCCATAAATACAAGTTCCAAGGTGCTCAGAGAACTGTCCGTAAATGTTTTTGTTGATTGTTGCCCCAGGTTGGTCAGCGTTGACCGTCACGGTCACTGGATTTGACTTTGCGCTGGCAGTCATGGCTGCAGTCAGAGCAAGAGCGAAAATTAGTTTCTTCATATTCGGTTCATTGATAATTGGTTCTGTAAAGGTATGGAAAAGACTTTGAAAGAGAGAGCGAATTGAGTAATTTTGCCATACGAACGTCAAATAATAAGATGAAACGCAAATCCAGGAAACATCTCATTGGCATTATTGTTACAGCCATTGCGGCAATCGGCGTAGCGGCAGCCATATACCTGTTCATCCTTATGGCTCCGGTAACCAAAGGACAAGACTTCAATCTCTACCTGTATCCTGACACGTCATCTGACGACATTGTTTCAATGATCAGGCAAAACGACCCGAAAGCCAGAACTGCCGGTATCAGCGTATGGCTGAAAATGATGCACTATGATGCAATTCCCAAAAGCGGATGCTATACCGTCAGGAGTATGGCATCGGCTGAAAGTGTTGCAAAAACAATATGTCATGGATTTCAGACACCGGTCAGCATTAGCCTGCGCAGTGTACGTAAGACTGAACTGATGGCAAAAGGAATTGCCATGCAGATTATGGCAGACTCCGCACAGATTGCCACTCTGCTCAACGATGAAGAGTTTTTGGATTCGTTGGGATATACTCCAGCAACATTATTCTGTATGATAATTCCAAACACGTATCAGGTGTATTGGAATGTCAAACCGCGCGCGCTCATTGAACGGCTGGCAAAAGAACGAGACATATTCTGGAATGAGGAACGCCGCGCCAAAGCCGACGCAATCGGGCTAGATGAACTTCAGGTTACTACGCTGGCTTCAATAATAGAAGAAGAAACCGCCATGGCCGATGAATTGCCGACAGTTGCCGGATTATATATGAACCGCCTGAAAAAAGGCATGTTGCTTCAGGCTGATCCGACTGTTATCTTTGCTCTTGGAGAACGCCCCAAACGTGTTACCAGACAGCATCTCAAGGTCAATTCTCCCTACAACACATATATCAACAAAGGACTTCCTCCCGCTCCGATACGATTCGTAAATCCGCGAAGTATAGATGCCGTTCTGAACTACAGCAAGCATTCATACATATATATGTGTGCAAAAGAGGACTTTTCAGGATACCATAACTTTACTGCCAGCTATTCACAGCATATGGCAAATGCCCGCCGTTACCAGCGGGCATTGAACCAAAGGAACATCAAGTAAACTGAACCGATCAGAGTTCAAGCATAGCCTCGCGGAATTTGTCAAACAGCGGCCAATGTCCCATTGCATTGTCAAAGAACAACGTACGCAAAAGGAAATATGGTTTCATTTCATGACAAAGTTCCTTGTCTGACTTGGCATCAGGACCGAAGTATGCCTTTTTGAAATGTTCCCAGAACCTGCGGGTGGTTTCACCATTGATATGGAAATCCTGCTGACGTCTTTCTTCATCAGCAAAGAATGCCGTGAAATACAGCATGGTCAGATCGAAATACGGATGCCCGTAACAGAATGCACCCAAATCAATGAAGTAATCCTTTTGTCCGTCAGTAATGACATTACCGTAATGGAAATCGCCATGCAACAAAGTATGGGTTTCATTCCTGGCGGCAATATCCAAAGCATTATTCAATTCCTGACGCATACTGCCCTGAATATATGTGAGCCTGTCAAGTATTTGAGCAAATTTTTCTGTCTGACTCGGTACTCTGGAATCTGTTACCGGAGTTGAATGTAATGCAAGTGCCATGTTGGCCATCCTGACTGATAATTCGGGCAATATTGCAGGATTCTCCGATATAGCAGTACAGAATGATTTCTTATTCAAAATACGCTGATAAATAACGCCCAAACGATTGCCGACCTGTACAAGTTCACCCGGTGCAGGACAAGGGACACCGTTATCGGAAGCTACCTTGACAATTGTCACCTCTTCGATAACATCATCCCAATTAATCTGTTCGCCATACAATTTCAGCATAAGAGACGCGTTGGTTTTGTGGTTATAGCTGTCACCTTGTGCGCCACCGCCACACGACACCCATTCGTCAAGTGTTATCTGTTTTATTCCCATATAAGCTTTAGAATAATTTGATTGTCAATCAGTCTCATTATTTTGCCAACGGATTCCCCAGGCCTGAATTCTCCTTGTCGTTCTCATCAAGTTTGAAAATCATGAACTGACGGTTCGAGTCGGTAAGCGGTTGCCATTCACCTCCGTCAGGACCTTCAGGATCGCTGTACTTGGCAAAATTTGACCAGGCCGTAAGCATCTTCTCTGAAAGATCCCAATCACCTTCAGTCCATGGACGCCAGCAGTGTTTCAAAGATTTGAAGACAAACCAGAGGTCTGATGAGTGGAACGCTCCGCGCAGACGTTGTGTCACTTCCGGATGTTTGCCGTCATCAGGCAGAGGACGTGCAAACTGGTATGCCCATGCCTTGCCTCCCATTTCTTCACGGTTAAGGCAGAAGTCAACTATCTGAGTTCCCATATTGCCGGCATCGTTCAAAGTATATCCTATCAGATATGGCACTTGGGCAAGTGATCCGTCCAGGCATGCATCGTCAAAAGATTCAGGCAATGTATAATTGTCAATGTACGGAGAAATAGGACTTTGGCTAAGCGTGCTTCGTTTGCCTGTTACCTGTGTATATATTGTAGCAAGTGAGAAAATGGTCTCTGTTGAAGCATTGCGCATCTGGCTGAGAGTCTTGAGATTGGCCCAATCCATAACATCCTTGATTGACTGTTCGGCATCGGCCAGCTTAGTCTGCGACTGCTGAGGCATACCGAATCCCATTCCGACACGCGACGTTCCTGCAGCAGATGCGGGCTGAGGCTTGACAAGTCCGCTTCCACTCATTATCACAGCCTTGTTGAACAGTCCTTTGGTTAAAGGTGACGAGCAAAGGAACTTGACACTGCGAGAACCGGCGCTTTGGCCGAATATCATGACATTGTCAGGATCGCCGCCAAACTGCTCAATGTTCTTCTGCACCCATTTCATGACTTCAATCTGGTCAAGCATACCCCAGTTTCCTGTTGCATGTTCAGGATCTTCAGCACTGATTTCCGGATGTGCAAAAAAGCCGAAAGGACCTACACGGTAATTGAATGATACAAGAACGACATCCTTGTCAGCCCACTCCTGACCGTCAAATTCAGGTTCCGAGCCCCAGCCTTCACGCATACCACCACCAAAAATCCATATAGCTACCGGCAGTTTCGCGCCAGGCTTGCCTGGCTTCTTTGTCCACACGTTCAGATAAAGACAATCTTCGCTGTAAGGGGCTTCATCGCCATATCCCCATTCAGTGGTATAGCCACCAGGATAGTGGGCTGCCTGAAATGGCGGATGTCCAAAGGTATCGCACAACTTGACACCATCCCATGGCACTACCGGCTGCGGAGCACGCCAACGGTTCTGTCCCGTCGGAGGTGCTGCAAAAGGAATACCACGATACACTGTCACACCTTTGATATCTGTTGAAACGCCCTGAATCTGTCCTCCCTCAATTGAAAGTACCGGGCCCTGATTCTTTGCACTTACGCCGGCAACTGTCAGCATAACGGCAACAACGGTAAGAAGTTTTCTCATAATAGTATGGTTATTTGTCTATTGTCATTTCATTCTGTACAGCACATCCCTTCCTGCACCAACATCCGTGGTACGTCTTGCGACGGCATTCAAGCAATAACGCAGAGATAGTTCTATTCTTCTGGAATCAGCAACAAAACCGGTTTTCAATCTGAAGCCATCACCATAATAACAGATGTTGCGGTCAGTACGGTGAAGAAGATCCTTTCCCTCAAGTCTGACAACCAGGGCACCATTTGCCAGAAGATGTTTCTGAACTGCCATATTCAAGTCAAAGCAGTTGTTTTCATAATACATATTGCTTTCATATCCACTGCTTTGGAATGAGAAGCCAAGTTCCGCATCACACGTATTTGACAATGATACTGAATTGTTCAAGTTTGCAAACCAGATGGGCTTGTCGGAATAATCGTTACCACTATATTCAAACCACTGCGTACGAACGCCACCCTGCCAGCACAAATCCAATTTATCACCGACTGCCACTTCACGTACGGTCAATGACATTGACAATTGCTGCAACGGCTTGTCTCCATTCGCAGGTTTTTCAATAATAGCAGCTTTTGAGTAATATGGAGACTCAGTATCAATTCTGCCGAATGTCTGTACTATAGGATTGTCAGAATAGGAATAGTCTGCTGCAAATTCAAGTATGCGTCCTGCTGCCGTCATTTTCAGATTCTGCACATACTGCGGACGCAATTCGGAACTTCCTGACCTGAACATGTAGCGGTTGCCATATCTGACGGCCTCATTGTACTGGGAAAAAGCAGGACGCTTTGTGAAGGATGAATAAGATAATGCGACAGGGATTCGCCCCATATCGAACTGAGCAGTAACTGAAGGATATACTTTATCTGTATTCAAATCAAGATTCCTGGAATTTCCTGCTTGGGGAACAAAGCTGAAACCGTAATGCTCATACTCCAATCCGGCGACAATTGAATATCTGTCTTGAACAAGTCCGTATCCGATATTCGCCCGAACATTGTTTTCAAGCACTTCATTCTGATCGAGAGTATTCTGCATAAACGATTCGTCCAGCAGATAGTAATCTGAATAGTGATATGAGAAAGAGGCTTCGCCTCCAACTTTGACGAATCCGTTCTCAAATGCTCTTGTTACGACCAGTTTTGAAGCAAGCATTCTGTTTTTTTCCATATTGCCGGAGAAAACACCCCGGGCGTGATGGTCCAGGTCTTCTTCATCTGTATAATTTTCGTCTGCATCACGATTCATAAACAGGACGGTATTGAAATCCAGAACAAAGTCTCCAACATGGCCGAAATAGAACAGATTGGCGTTCAAATCTATTGGAGCCTCACCTACCGTCTGAGTACCCAGGCAATGAATGGAATCCATCAGATAACTTGACTTTGCCATTTCATCTATCTTGCTTACTGACAAATATGACTTGTCATGAATGTCCTTCTTTGACACCGTATTGAATTTCAAGTTGAAACCTGCCGTTCCATCACCGTCAAGAAGCCAGTTGGCGCCGCCCTTCAATCCATAACCGGTACTCTCAATACCGCGCGCAATATGCCCATGACTGTCAAAATGCAAGTCAGAATCGGACTCACTGGAATAGTCCCCTTTCAGATTGTCATATGACGATATGACATTGAATCCAGCAAAGACACATGACCTGCCATTAATAAAATTCACGTCCAGACGACCGTTCTTTTCCGCATGATCGATAATATCAACCGATCTGGCGCTTGAAACCGATGCATCCAATCCAATTACATCATTACAGTCAGATGTAGTGTCAGCCCATACGGCAGCAACGTTTGAGACTGCCAGCAACGCAGCGATAATGACGTTTTTTTTCATTGCTCTTATTATTATAAACTTCACTAACGGTAAAGATAATGCATTTTCCCGACTCGTTATGTATCAGCTGACCACATTGACAGGATGACCGTCAAGAAAAGCACTGATATTGTGTTTGCATATTTTCACAAGCCTTTCACGCGCCTCGACTGATGCCCATGCTATATGAGGAGTGATGAAGCAGTTTTCAACTGATATCAAAGGATTGTCCGGACTGGCAGGTTCCTGTGAAAGCACGTCGGCACAATACGCAGAAATACAGCCTTGCTTCAGTGCGCACGCAATATCGTGCTCGTTGACCAGGCCGCCACGGCCGGTATTGACCAGAACCGCACCTGTTTTGCATAATGAAAGAGTGCGTCCGTTGATCATTTCACGATTGGCTTCAGTAAGCGGACAATGAAGGCTGATGACATCGCTCTCTGAAAGAAGCGTCTCCAGTTTAGCCGCTCTTATTCCCGATGGCAATGATTCTTGCGGTTTGGAAGTAACGGCAAGCACTTTCATTCCAAAAGCGAGCGCTATTTTTGCCACCTTCATGCCTATACTGCCAAGACCGACAACGCCGAGCGTCAGTCCTGCAAGTTCATGAATCGGATAATCATAATAGCAAAATGACACATTACGGCACCATCGGCCGTCACGATTCTGTACCGCATAATAGTCAACCTTGTTGAATACATTCAGAATCAGTGCCCAGGTATGCTGCGCAACACTGTCGGTGCTGTACGCCGGAATATTTGTAACGGTTATGCCATGTCTGGCCGCAGCGGCTACGTCTACAACATTGTATCCCGTTGCCATAACGCCAATGTACTTCAATTCAGGCAGTTCATCAATCATCGAAGCCGATATCACCACCTTGTTGGTCAGCACCAGTTGTGCTCCACGCATACGTTCCAATGCCAGGTGCGCAGGCGTATTGTCATAATAATCAATATTTGGAATCCTGCTGCCTTCAACCTCCTGCCTCCATGGCAGTTGGGGTACGATGTCACCACCGTCAAGAATTACAAGCTTCATTGTGCAAATAGGTTGCAAAAAATAAAAAAACCGTACCGGTGATGTGATGAGAACTCCGAGAAAAAATGTTTTGAGCGCCCAGTTCCCTTTGTAATCCACCGACCGAAGGTTACTCCCGAAAGAGCGTGGCCCGCCATTGGAAACCGAAGCAGTCCCGGCATTCTGAATTGTTTGATGAGTCTCCCGATCTAGCCCGGTACGGTTATGACAAAGATATATAAAAAATCGGGCGGCCTGAACAGGTCACCCGATTTTTTATCTGAAAGGCTTTTAAGTTACTTTACCTTCTTTACGATAGCCTTGAATGCTTCCGGATTGTTCATGGCCAGATCGGCAAGAACCTTGCGGTTGATTTCGATGCCAGCCTTGTGAATTGCACCCATAAGCTGTGAATAGTTCATACCCTCAAGACGTGCGGCAGCGTTGATACGCTGAATCCAAAGAGCACGGAACTCTCTCTTCTTGTCCTTACGGTCACGGTATGCATAAGTCAAACCCTTTTCCCAAGTGTTCTTGGCAACGGTCCAGACGTTCTTTCTTGCACCAAAGTAACCTCTGGTCAGACCTAAAATTTTCTTTCTCTTTGCTCTTGAAGCAACGTGATTTACTGATCTCGGCATAGTTTTCTGTTTTTTGAATGTCAGCGCCCGTCAAAAGCAGGACTTACGGCTGACAAATCGGTTAATTTTACTGTTGACTGATCACTTTTTTCGGGTTATCTCATGCAGAGCAGATCCTTAACCTGCTTTACATTGGCCTGGTCAAGCAGTGTAAACTTGTCCAGATTTCTCTTACGCTTGGTTGACTTCTTGGTCAGAATGTGACTGTGATAAGCGTGTTTTCTCTTGATTTTGCCCGATCCGGTAAGAGCGAATCTTTTTTTGGAACCGGAATTAGTCTTTGATTTCAACATTGTTATTAAAGTTTTGTTTGTTATATAAAACCACGGCGCACCATGCCGGAGCGCATAGGCTGTTTTTACTGTTCCTTCTCTTCCTGCTGTGGAGCATCCGGCTTCTTGGGAGCACCCGCACCCTTCTTCGGCGAAATGAAGATGGTCATGCGCTTGCCTTCAAGTATCGGAGCCTGTTCCTGTTTACCATACTCTTCAAGGTCTTTCGTGAATCTTGCAAGAAGATTTTCACCCTGCTCCTTGAAAAGAATTGAACGGCCGCGGAAAAACACATAAGCCTTGACCTTGTCTCCGCTCTTCAGGAACTCCATGGCATGCTTCAACTTGAAGTTATAGTCATGATCGTCTGTCTGGGGCCCGAAACGGATTTCCTTGACGTCAATCTTGACCTGTTTTGCCTTGGCTTCCTTCTGCTTTTTCTTCAGCTGATACAGAAACTTTGAAAAATCCACTATTCTGCATACTGGAGGAACCGCATTGGGCGATATCATAACCAAGTCAAGTTCCATGTCGTCGGCCATCTTCAATGCATCACGCAGTGATACGACTTTAGGCTCAAAACCTTCTCCGACTATACGTACCTCACGAGCTCGAATCTGCTCGTTAACCTGATACTGGTCACTCAAATTGTCTTTCTTCATTCAGTATGTCTGTTCGTAGATAATTCTCCAAGCGGGCGCAAAATTACCATTTATTTATCATAGAATTGACTTCGTCGGCAATTTTTTTACCAAAGTCGTCAATTTTCATGTTGCCAAGGTTTTCTGCGCCCTGTTTACGTACATTAACCTCGCCAAGTTCCGCTTCTTTTTCACCGACAACAAGCATGTAAGGAACATGTTTGACTTCGTTGTCACGGATCTTGCGGCCAATCTTCTCGTTACGGTCATCAACAAAGGCACGGACATCGTACTTTTCAAGTTCCTGCTTTACTTTGTAGGCATAGTCGCAGGTCTTTTCCGATATGGGCAGGATAGCCACCTGATCAGGTGTGAGCCAGAGCGGGAATTTGCCGGCGGTATGTTCAATGAGAACTGCCACAAAACGCTCCATTGAGCCGAAAGGTGCACGGTGAATCATGACAGGACGCTTCTTGGTGTTATCTTCAGCAATGTATTCCAACTGGAAACGCTGCGGCAGCTGGTAGTCAACCTGGATGGTGCCGAGCTGCCAACGACGGCCGATGGCATCCTTGACCATGAAGTCCAGCTTTGGTCCGTAGAAGGCGGCCTCACCATATTCCACCTTGGCCTTCATGCCCTTCTCTGCGCATGCGTCAACAATGGCCTGTTCGGCTGTTGCCCAGTCTTCATCGGAACCTATATATTTCTCAGTGTTGTTCTTGTCACGCAGTGAAATCTGAACCTCAACGTTCTCATCGGAGAAATTGAATATTGAGAATACGGTCTGGATGATTTCCATGACTTTGATGAATTCACCCTTCACCTGGTCGGGACGGCAGAAGATATGGGCATCGTCCTGAGTGAAGCAACGCACACGGGTAAGTCCGTGAAGTTCGCCGCTCTGCTCATAGCGATAGACCGTACCGAATTCGGCGCAGCGGAAAGGAAGTTCTCTGTAACTGCGCGGACGGTTGGCAAAGACCTCACAGTGGTGAGGGCAGTTCATCGGTTTCAGCAGATATTCCTCATCCTCTTCCGGTGTGTGTATGGGCTGGAAACTGTCCTTGCCGTAATGGTCCCAGTGACCTGATGTGACGTAAAGGTTCTTGCCTCCGATATTTGGGGTGATGACTTCCTGATAACCGTATTTCTTCTGGATGCGACGCAACAGGTCCTGCAGGCGCAGACGCATGTCTGTTCCCTTTGGCAGCCAGATGGGCAGTCCCTTTCCTACACGTTCCGAGAACATGAACAGTTCCATTTCCTTGCCTATCTTGCGGTGATCGCGCTTCTTGGCCTCTTCTATCATTACCAGATATTCATCCAGCATTTTCTTCTTGGGGTACGAAATGCCGTATATGCGCTGCATCTGGTCACGGGTGGCATCACCACGCCAGAATGCGCCAGCAACGCTCATCAGCTTGACGGCCTTGATTGCACCGGTGCTTACCAGATGCGGTCCCTTGCAGAGGTCTGTAAACTTGCCCTGAGTATATGTGGTGATTGAACCGTCCTGAAGATCCTGTTCAATATGTTCACACTTGTAGTTCTGACCTGCAGCCTTGAACTGTGCAAGACAGTCTGCCTTGCCGACTTCCTTACGTACAAGAGGTTCATTAAGACGTGCAAGTTCAAGCATCTTGTTCTCAATGGCAGCAAAATCACCTTCACGGATCTGACCTCCGTCGGGCAGCATGACATCATAGAAGAAGCCGTTCTCAATTGCCGGGCCGAATCCGAACTGGATGCCGGGATAAAGTTCCTGCAGAGCCTCGGCAAGCAGATGTGCGCTGGTATGCCAGAAAGCATGCTTTGCCTCATCATCGTCCCACTTGTGCAGTTTGATTGAGGCATCCTGCATGACAGGACGGTTCAGTTCAGTTATTTCATCATTGACGCTGCATGCCAGTACGTCCTGTGCAAGGCGCTGGCTGATGCTTTCGGCAATTTCGAAGCCCGTAACGCCCTGTTCATACTGACGTACGGATCCGTCGGGAAAAGTGATATTGATCATATATGTCGTAATTTGTTCTTACAAAGTATATTTCAAAAGTCCGCAAAATTACCAAATTGTTTTCATTCCGCAGTTATTCCGGCTGGGAAAAGCGCTTTATTATATTATATGCGCCTGGCAAGCCCAATTCTCCGGCCTTGCCAAAATCATCAATAGCCTGATCTGTCCTATTCAGAAGAACAAGCACCACACCACGGTTGTACCAGGCCTGAGCCATTTCGGGCTCAAGTTCAATGGCACGGTTGAAATCGGCCAGAGCGGCATTGTAATCTTCACTCATGGCATAGAATGTTCCACGGTTATAATAGGCCGGGGCCATCTCCGGTTCTATATCCAGAACATTATTCATGAACTCAATGAGCGGAAACATATTGGTATCTTCATCAAGTTCATGCATTTTCGCAGTAATCTGAGCCTTCACGAACCACAACAGCCATCCGTCATCATGTATACTCCGAGCCGATTCCACATCGGCCAATGCGGATTGGAAATCCTGCAGCAGACAGAAGTCAATTGCACGCAGAAGCAAGTCAATGACATTTTCCGGATCTGTTGAAAGCTTGGCTGAGAGCCTGTTGACGTCAGCAAAAAGTTCTGCAATCTGAGACCGGTCCAACTGACAGCCGGAGTCCTCGAACCTCAAACCGGGCATAGTCCCATTTCCACCGCTTATTCCTTCAAGCAACGCACTGGTTATCGGTCTTCTGGACAGGATATCATCCGAATTGAAATAAGTCAGTCTGAGTGGTGAAAGGAATCTGACCTCAACATTCCTGTTCTGGACACGGCCGCGATACGCGCTTGAGAATCCTGTCGAATTCTCCAGATCATCATCCACGATGATTTTCCGGTATCCGGCAACATTGCGGTCTTTACTGGATCTGGTTTTGCTGTCCGGCTGTCCGGCATCGGTATCATCATCGAATCCATGTGCACGGTTGTAGCGGCGGTTGTGTTCACGGAGAACCACCATGGCATCCTCCTGAGCCAGGCTGAACAGGCCAAGTTTCTCACGGACTTCACTTCTCAACTGATAACCGGTTACGAATTCGGGATATTCTTCAAGTACCCTGCTTATATCAGCTTCAGCACCAGGATAATCGCCGGTGTTGTAGCGCAATACGCCTCTGTTGAAAAAGGCGAACATATTGTCGGGTTCGGCATCGATGACAAAATCGAAATCCTCAATAGCACGGTTGTCATCACCTACCTGCGCCCTCAGATTACCGCGGTTATAATGTCCTGTAACATTCTTGGGCTCAATGCGTAACACCATGTCATAGTCAGCCATTGCGGCATTGAGACTGTCCCTCTCATAATGCACCATGGCACGGTTCATATAGGCCGATGTATGAGTCGGTTCCAGATATATGGCTCTGTCCAGATCGGGCAACGCCTGATCGTACAGTTCCATCCTTGCCTTCAATATGGCCCGATATACAAGAAGATCCGGATTGAAACGATCCAGATCAACGGCCTTGTTCATGCAGTCAAACGCGCCAAGGCTGTCTCCCTTTTCCCATAGAAGTTCCGATTTGATGGCATATCCGTCGGCATAACGCGGCCATGCAGACAAAAGTGTATCGGCATCGGCCAGAGCCTCATCAATATGTCCGTCACGCGCCAGGCTCAGAATCAGATTGTGGCGCAGCTGGCAGTTCTGCGGGTCCAGACTCAGTCCCATACGGAAATCCGAACTGGCATTTGAATAATCATGCTGATACACTCTGGCGAGTCCACGCACCTGATAACTGTTGACCACAAACGGATTGCGTTCTATGGAACTGTTGCAGTCCTGTTCGGCGCCCCTCCAATCCTCAAGCGAGAGTTTTGCAATTGCCCTGTAATAATATGGTTCGTACAGATATGGCTTTGCTCTGATAATCTGGTTGAAATACTGGATTGAAAGAACATAGTCTTCAAAGTAGAGCGCATTCTGCCCTACTGTCATCATGCGGTCAGTATTGATCTGGGAGTACGATACAGTTGGCGACAGCACAAGAACTGCCACCAGCCATTTTGCCGCATGAGTTCGGATCATGTCACTTTTTGGGAAGTTTCACCTTGTAGTCACAGTTGAATCTGCCAGCCTGTATCAATGACAGACTCTTCTTGAGCATTTGTCTGCGAAGCGGTGACATGCGGTCAATGAAGCATTTGCCGTCAAGATGATCTATTTCATGCTGCATGACACGTGCCGGGAAACCTTCAAACCATTCATCATGTTCGTTGAAATCATTATCCAGCCAACTGACACGCACACGCGAAGGACGCATCACCTTTTCGTGAATGCCAGGAAAACTCAGGCAGCCTTCTTCATAAGGAACAAGAGGTCCCCCGGTCTCTTCAATGTACGGATTGATATAAGAACGGAGATAGCCCTTGAACTCCGGCTGTTCATCGGCAATGATGTCCAGATCAACAACCATGAGGCGCAACGGAAGCCCGACCTGCGGTGCTGCAAGCCCAACGCCCTCGGTCTTTCTCAAGGTTTCAAACATGTCATCTATCAGTTGCGACAGACCTTCATAGCCCTGTTCAACCTCTTCAGTTTCTTTTCTCAATACGGTATGTCCGTATGTATAAACCGGTAATATCATAATTCTTTGTATTGTCTGGAATCCATATATGACTCAAGAATGATAGTAGCGCTTATTTCATCAACCAGAGCCTTGTTCCTGCGAGCCATACGCCCCATACCGCTATCCAGCATTGTTTTGTGTGCCAGAACCGATGTAAAGCGTTCGTCAAACATTTCAATGCGTTTGTCCGGATACTGTTTCTTGAGTTTTTCAACAAACGGGCGTATCTGTGACATGCTGGCAGAATCCTGTCCATTCATATTGACAGGATACCCGACAACAACAATGTCAACAGGTTCTTTCGAAAAATAACCGGCCAGGAACTGCATAAGTTCATGCGTTGCCACAGTAGTCAGCCCACCAGGTACTATTCGCAGTATGTCAGTAACAGCAATGCCTGTACGCTTCAATCCGTAATCAATGGAAAGTATCCGTCCCAATGTTGCAGGTTATTTGTTGTAAAGAAGCCAGGAGTTCTGAAAATCATTGTTCTCCGGGTATTTCTTTTTGAAGCTGTCCCTCATTGCAGCAGCTTCTTCTCTGGTATTGAAACTTGCCACTATGACACGATAGGTCTTTCCCGCTTCATTGACAGCAACCGAAGGTGAGAAGCCGTCAGACTGGAGACTCTTCATTACAGCTTCCGCATTGGCTTTCAGTGAATAGCTTCCGCATACGACGCCGTATGTCAGGATTTCGGAGTCACCCGTAACAAGAGTCACCTTTTCCTGACGGACCGTAACATCAGTTTCAGCCACCGCGGGTTCAACTACATCTTTATTTTCCGGCTGGGTCTGCAACTGCGCCGGAACATCATTCTGGATGGCTTTCTCATAAGCCTGCTGATAAGCATTGGCAGAAGACCTGCACCCTGTAAGTGCCAGCAGACATACAACTGCCGCAATGAGTGTTCTGTTCTGTTTCATATTCGTATAATCAGTTGAATAAATTCATCATAACCGTATCTTGCGCCAGACATCGAGAGACCACATCCGCAGGAACCAGTTTCCAGTCAGTACAATGTCCGATATGCAATTCACCTCCGGACTCATTTGTCAGAGCCGCCTGAGTTATCATGGAATATCTTATGTCATTATGCGATGTCACATTGATTCTACGTTGCAGTTCCTTTCCTGAAATACGCGTGGCAACCGGCAGGATAGATTCCGTTCCGCTGAAAAGGAAAGACGTTATTGTGGTCCTGTAAAATTTTTCCTCGTCAAAAGGAGTTCCGTCGGCCATGGATCTTATCATGACACGTCTGCCGAACGGTTTCGTCACATCGACCTCATATTTTATTCCAGCTGCAGTCAGAAAGCGGTTGGCAGGATCAGTTGGAACAGTGCCCGCATCGGCAATCTTCAGCAGCCGCATATCTCCATGTGAAGGATTGCATGTGTTATAATACCTGTCTGCGGAATACTCAAGAATATTGCGCACCTCGCTGCCCTTGAGCATAATTGACACCATATTGTTGTCAAACGGATAAATGCGGAACATATCACGGATTGCAATTGGGCCGGGGCCGATTACAGCAGTATCCTGCACACATGAAATGAGCGATATTTCAGCCGCAATATGATTCATCTGGAAAGAATGCAGATAGTCAAGAGCAGAAGTCTCCCTCCAAAGGAAACCGCCGGCATCAATCGGTTCGCCCAATACGCCCAACGAAGAATCTGCGTATGCGCACACATCGTCCCAACGGTCTGACAGACTTTCAGTGAATTCCTTGTCCGGCTTATATGATGTCAGATCTTCAATGCTGACACATATTGAAGGTTTCGGATTCTTCGATTCGGAAAAATCCATGGTAATATCGGCTGTAAGTGCCGTTCTGCAGTATGCGCCGGGATTGGCCAGCCACAGCGAATCGCCATTGGCATCGGCCACTCTTCTGACACATGCCTGATGATCATGGCCATAAATGACAAGATCGAATCCCGGCACACTTTGTACGAGTTTGAGAGGAAGGTCTTCAGGATGACTGGCAACCGTATCGCCCATCGGCATCTCAATGCCAGCATGAAGAAGCCCCACTATCACATCGGCCTTTTCCTGCTCGCGCAGGACAGATATCCACTTTCTGGCAGCCTGCTCCATCGGATAGACATTGAGTTCTATCATGATGTCCGACGGAATTGTGTACGCAACATCCGGAGTGGTCAGCCCAAGGAACGCCACCCTGACCCCATTGACAGTCACCACGTTGTACGGAGGCATGTAGTCGCCAGGTCCGGTAAATCCGAGATTTCCCCACAGCACAGGACAATCAAGATCATCAAAATATCTGGAATAGCAGTTGGTTCCCACTATCAGATCATGATTTCCCATGGCGACAGCCTTGCAGCCAAGCAGATTGTATGCCTGCGATTCCAGACACGGCTTGAAGAATTCGGCTGTAACGTCACGATAAGCCTCTATTGAGCCCTGCAGGGCATCGCCGCAGTCAACATACACGACATTGTCACTGGCGTTTCTCTTGTCAGCAAGGAATGATGCGACCTTGGCCATTGAACCTTTACGGTGACTGCCGTTCACGGCATCAATATCGAAAATCTGGCCGTGTGTGTCAGAAGTGGCCACAATGCTGAGATTGACGACCCCATGCCGCTGACCGCATGAAGCCAGCACAATGCATACAATGATGCCTGCAAGATGACCGATGCGCAATCTGTTAAGATTCATGACTTTGATTCAGATGTAATGTGCGTTCATGCACATCATATTCCAAGATCACGTTTGAAAAGTTCTATCTTCTTCATGGCTTCAGCCTGCACTCTCAGATAATCGGCCTTCGATGCCATTGGCAGCTTGGCCTCCATATAGAACTTGATTTTGGGTTCAGTACCTGAAGGACGTACCGACACCTTGTCTCCGGCAGCAGTAAAATACTGGAGGACATTTGACGGTTCCGGCATGACAAGATCGGTAGTCTTGCCGGCTGCATCGGTCTGTTTCAACAGCTTGAAGTCCTTGACAAGGACAACCTTCTCGCCTGCCAGGGTCTTTGGAGGATTGGCACGGAACTGTTCCATCATGGCCTTTATCTCTTCGGCACCGCTCTTGCCCGGCTTTACCACGCTGACAGCACCCTCCTGCGAGAATCCGTATTCCTGATATGCGTCAAGCAGCACATCGAACAGTGTCTTGCCGTTCTCCTTTGCCCAAGCGGCAATTTCAGCCATGAGCGAGCAGGCCGATACGGCATCCTTGTCACGTACAAAGTCTTCAGCCAGGAAGCCGAAGCTCTCCTCACCGCCACCTACGTATTTCTTGCCCTTGGCGTTTTCATCGGCAATGACCTTGGCAATCCATTTGAAGCCTGTATAGCAGTCAAACATCTCCATATTGTTCTTCTCGGCAATGCGGGCAATGACCTCGGTGGTGACTATTGTCTTGACAATGTATTCCTTGCCGGTAATCTTTCCAAGCTTGTTCAGCTGGCGGATTATGTAGTACAGGAATATCATTGCAGTCTGGTTGCCGTTCAGCAGGACCAGTTCACCCTTGTCATTGCGGCAGGCCACGCCCAGACGGTCAGCATCCGGGTCCGATGCCATTACGACATCGGCATTCTTTTCGGCAGCCAGTTTCAGAGCCATTGTCAGAGCCTCGGGATATTCCGGGTTGGGTGAAACGACAGTGGGGAAATTGCCGTCAGGAATCATCTGTTCAGGCACACAGTTCACGTTCGTGAAACCCCACTGTGCCAGTGAGCGCGGAATCATGACGCGTCCGCAGCCGTGCAGAGGAGTATATACAATGCACAGGTCATGATTGCGTTTTACCAGTTCGGGGTCGATGCATATTCCCTGTATTGCATCCAGATACGGTTTGTCAACGTCCTCACCGATTATCTGGATAAGATCCGGATTGCCTTTGAACTTTATGTCACTGACCTTGACTTTTGAAACCTCGTCAATGATTCCGGTATCGTGCGGAGCCAGTACCTGTGCGCCGTCTTCCCAATATGCCTTGTAGCCGTTGTACTCACGCGGGTTATGGCTGGCAGTCACATTCACGCCGCTCTGGCAGCCCAGATGACGTATGGCGAATGATACTTCGGGAGTAGGTCTGAGGTCTTCAAACAGATATACTTTGATTCCGTTGGCGCTGAATATGTCCGCAACAGTTTCGGCAAACAGACGACCGTTGTTGCGGCAGTCGTGGCCTACGACCACCGAAATCTGCTTTCTGTCCTTGAAGTTGCGGTTCAGATAGTTGGCCAGTCCCTGTGTGGCCATGCCGACAGTGTATATGTTCATGCGGTTGGTTCCTGCGCCCATTATGCCGCGCAGTCCGCCTGTTCCGAACTCAAGGTCACGGTAAAAGGCGTCAATCAGATCCGATTTGTCATCCTTGTCAAGCAGAGCCTGAACTTCCTTGCGTGTATTCTCGTCAAAAGAGCCGCCAAGCCATTCCTGAGCCTTTGCGGTTACCTGCATCAACAGTTCGTCCATAGCGTACGGTTATTATGTTGTTATAACCGCAAATATAGCACTATTTGCCCGAAAGCCGACGGAGTTTGAAATAAATTTTGGTCTGAAAAAACCAGAATGAGAACCCGAAATACGGGAAATAGCCAAGTTTCAGTTTCAGGCCCACAGGAAGCAAAGACTTGTCAATGTCATGGAATATTCGCTTGAACAGAGCCTTGGCCGATGTCGCGTCTACCATATCGTCATGTTCCAGCCAAAGGCCGCAGATTCCGGTCAGATTGATCCATCGTTCACGTTCAAACAAGGCCAGAACCCTGCGTGGCTGGTTCTCGGCTTTAAGCTGCAATGCCATACTGAGATTTGCAGACAACAGTTCCAGTCGCAAAGGTGAAAGTTTGGCAGTCATGCTCTCGGCATGCCTTCTGTAAAAATATTTTCCTCCACACAGAGCAACTCTTTCCGAATGGAGATAATGCATTCGGGTGGTATTGTCATCACTGTACAAACGGCAACTGGCATCGAAAGGCCATTTCGAGTACAGTTCGGCACGAGCCAGATACAGTCCATGGATTGACCAGTCCAAGCTCAGCTCAAAAGCCTCCTGACCGCTCCATTCCGTCTTGTCCGTACGCATTTCATACGGTGTTGTCACACCATCCGACATATAATACAGATCAAGCAGTGCCACGCCGGCATCAGGATTGTCATCAAGAAATCCGACGGCTTTTTCAAGAGTGTCCGGTGCGAAACAGTCATCAGCATCAAGCATTGCAATATAATCCCCATCGGCCACCTTCAGGCCTATGTTCCTGGCAATGGCCTGACCGGTATTCACTTTGTTTGAGACCAGTTTGAACCGTGAATCTGAATTTGCATACGATTCCAGTATGGCATGAGTCGAATCGGTTGACGCGTCATCAATCATCACCACCTGAAAATCGGTCATGGTCTGATGCACCAGCGAATCAAGGGCTTCAGCCAGATACTTTTCGGCATTGTATGCCGCCATCAGCACAGTCACCCTACTCATATTCCCAATCTGTTCTTGATCTTCATACGAAGCTCTGATATCACATCAGAATATCTGTTCAGCAAATATACCGATATCCATGTTGACAAGGCAAGCATCAGACAACCGGCAGTCCATCGGCACACACCGTCAAGACAGGTTACAACGATATATGTGAGAACTGCCAAAGGCATCTGGATCAGAAATATTTTCATCACACGGGCCGAAAAGCGGAATCCGTATCGTTTCCTTGTAATCAGTCCAACCGACAGGACATCAAAAACGGCCGATACCGTCAGAGCCAGGCCGGTCAGTTTCAACCCCCACCACTTGTACGCAGTTATCACGGCCAAAACGAAAAACACATCATACAGGACTTCCTGCAGCAGATAGGTCCTACTGTCACCTTTAGCCAAAGCCACATAAGACATAGGTTGCGTCATTGACTTGAACAACAGGCTGAGAACCGCAAGGCTGGCCATAGGAACAGCATCAGAAAACTTTGGAGACAGGAATACGGTCACTATCAGTCCGAGAAAGACCAGAAAGCCCACTATCATCGGAGACATAAGAAGCAGCGCCACCTCAACCTGACTGTTAACCATTTCAGTAACCTTGGCATTATCGGTATTGACTGTTGAAATCCGCGGAAAGAAATCAGATTCCATTGCCGAAAAGACAAACATTCCAAGCCATGCTACAAGCTGGTAACCGGCGCAGTAAATACCTGTAATTTCTGCATTTCCGTTTGTCATAAGCCAATTGGCTACAATGGCAAATGCACCGCTTCCAAAAAACGACGTTATCATGAAATACACGCCAATCCTGATCATTCCCAGACCTTCCTTCAACACTTTTCCGGACAAAGGACGTATTCTGTACGGGAAAGCACGGAATGAATAAAAACATGGAACAGCCATTGTGGCCATGGAAACCATGACAATTGAAGGAACGAGTCCTGCAAGTCCCAGCCAATAGAACAGCGGAATTGAAATGCAGAATGTCAGCGCCACCACCCACAACTGGCTGACCGCTGTCTGCCGAAGCATTCTGGCTCCCTTGAGAATTGCCATCTCCCCACCGCCAACCGCACTGAAGAAGACCACAGGTGACATCAGCACAAATGACAAAGTATAGGTTCTGTCACCTTCAAATGCCCATAAGCTAAAAAAGCCCGAAAGCAGCACGCAAAGAATCGTACCTGCAACCGCTGTTATGAATGCCCATGTCCTGGCTACCAGAATTCTGTTTTCAAGTTCAGCGGCATACTCTCCGTCCATGCATTCCGAAACGATTCTTACCGCACTGAAAGGAAGCCCAAGGTCGGTAGTGCTCTTAACAAGATTCAGACTACGGTTGAATGATTCATTGATTCCAAAACCGGTCGTGCCAAGAAGCACAGCCACAATTTTGTTACGAATCACAGAAATCAGCAGGACCAGACACTGGACAAAGCCGAAAAGCCCGGTGTTTTTCAGGATCCGCTCGTAACGGTGTCCGCCTGACTTGTCTGAACCGACATTATCCATCAGTCTTCATGAAACCAGACAAAATCGTGTTCCGGCGCCTTTCCACGCTTCCAGAACCATCTGATATCAGAGCAGAGACGTCTGAAGAAGGCGCCATATCCGTACAGATATCTGAGCGATGGAATTGACAGGATGAACAAAGCCAAAGCCCATGTCCATGGAAGCAGGCAGAAATACAGCACTGCCCATATTATCGTTGCAATGGGAAGCATTGCAAAACGTGTTGCGAAACGGACAGTATTGTAGAACGCATCATCCTTTATGCCCCTTAATATGAGCAGAATTGGAATCCACATGATGGAACCGACTATGCCGCAGAATATATAATACGGAAGTCCGATTAAAGCAAGCAGCAGATTTATATGTGCAGCAAGCATTCTCTTGCTGTTGGCAATGGCATTGACCGAAACTCCATTCTGTATTCTCCAGATTCTCAGTTTTTCAACCTTATCCAGCAGTTCTCTTGCCTTCTGCGGATTATCAGCCTTAAGTTTCTGGATTTCCTCAACCGCCTTACGGTCAACAGCCTGATTACGCAGCAATCCTTTCAGCCTGGTACCCCTTTCCTTTTCAATTGTCCTGAGAGTCTTGTGGAAATAATGAGGATTGCCCGCTATAAGTTTTGCATATTCCCAGGTTGCATCATAGTCCTCATCATCGGGAACATAGACAATCTGGTCGGCCATCTTCTGAGTCAGAAGTTCCCTCATTTTGACCATCTGGACCGGTTGTGGCAGATCAGCGTTATCCTTGACGAACTGGGTCACATTGAAAGGCTTTCCAAAGTTCACCAGAACAGTTGAACGGAAGCGGAAATAATCACCATATTCTATGCCGATAGGCATGATATATACAGGTTTTTCCTCCTGAGTCCTGTCACACACAGACAATGCAATATGGAAAATGCCTTTACTGAGTTTCAGAAGCGAATGTTTGGGTCTGTGTGTTGCTTCCGGATATATGACAAATGGAACCCCATCCAAAAGCACATCTGTAGCAATGGCAATGGCTTCGTCATTCTTCTTTACAGCATCAATACCGTCACGAATACGGTAGATGGGCATTATTTTCAGAAAATTGAGCCACTTGACCGCACTCTTCTTCTTGAAGATGTCAGCTCTCGCCACATAGACTTTCTGTTCTGGCGTAGCAGCAAGCATGACCAGAGGGTCCATAAGCGCATTGGTATGATTTGCAGCCCAAATCACGCTGCCATCTTTCGGCAAGTTCTCAAGACCTTCTATCTGAAACTTCCTATATGATGTCCTGACGGCCCAGTCAACAAAAAATTTCGTAAAGAAATATCTGCGCCCTCCGTCCTGTATTTTACGTTTCATTCCTTTTTCATTTGCAAGGTTTGCAAAGCTAACAAAATACTCCCAAACAGCAAAAAATACCCCGAATCTTTCTACTTTTGTACAAAGGACGTCGAAAGATATGAAGATTCTTCTGATTGTTGTCGGCAAGACAGTGGACAAATGGTTACAGGACGGCATTCATGAATACCAGTCCAGACTGGAACATTTTTCACAGTTTGAGATACAGGTCATTCCCGATTTGAAGAACAACCGCAATATGGATTTCCAGACACAGAAAAGTCTGGAAGGCCAGTCCATTTTGAAACTGCTCCAACCATCCGATGACGTTTATCTGCTTGATGACAAGGGACAGGATTTCACATCACCAGGCATGGCTTCATGGCTGGAAAAACGCATGTCACAATCATCAAAACGCCTTGTATTCATCATTGGAGGACCATACGGCTTTTCACAACCTGTCTATGACCGCGTTCCAGGACGCATTTCACTGTCCAGAATGACATTCTCGCACCAAATGGTCCGCCTGATCTTTGTCGAACAGCTCTACCGCGCCTTCGCCATTCTGAACAACCTGCCCTACCATCACGAATGATTCTGATTGGCTCAGTGGACTGAACAAAAAAAAGAGGCCCGAACAGGGTCTCTTTTTTGTAGCGCCTACGGGAATCGAACCCGTATGCCAAGATTGAGAATCTTGTATCCTAACCGTTAGATGAAAGCGCCATCTTATTGCTTTTGGAACCGAGGCGGAAGCTGGGGGATTCGAACCCCCGGTACGGTTACCCGCACGGCAGTTTAGCAAACTGCTGGTTTCAGCCACTCACCCAAACTTCCCTAGGAGTCCGCTTCGCCAAGCGTTCCATTTGCGGGCACAAAAGTAATTTCCTTTTCGCACTTCCACAAGTATTTCGCAAATTATTTTGAAAGTAACCCTTCTAAAGACTCCGACAAGGGTCCCGTCAGAACAGACTTCTGTAATAATCGTGATACTGCTTTGCAACTTTGGTGTACTCATGATGTCTTCGGACATACTCTACTGACTGGCATTTCAACTGAGAAATGATTTCCGGGTGTTGTATCAGTCTTTCCAGTTCCCGATAAACGTTTTCATACGACGGCTCCACATTGATTATGGGACGCAGTTCCGACTCATCAACCATACTATAAGATTCCGGTTCACCGCCACCGACCGCCACAACTCCCTTTGACATGGCCAAAAGCGAATTCATCGCAGGAGAATAGCCATACAACTGGTCAAGAAGCACATCGCATCGGTCAATCATATGCCGATATTCATTGAATGGAACACCTTCTGCAATATGCAGTTCCATTAGTCCGGGATGTGCTGCCTGCAGGTCCTGTGCCGCACGGAGCATGACATCGGTTCCTTTGTATGCACTGCGATCGCGGCTTATTCCTATGAACACCTTCACAGGACCGCCTGAAAACGAAGTGTCCGAATGTTCGGGCATGACTATCGGATAAGGAATGAACTTTATTTTATCCTTGATGCGTACGCCGTCACGGCCAGTTTCTCCAACCTCATTATAGGTGGCCCAATATTCATATAACCCTGCAACAATTCCGTCACAGTCCAATGCAATGTGGCGGTTCAGTTTCTCCTTTGGAGTTCCTATCCATTCATTCAGATAGAGTCTGGAAACGCCATCGGTCCGTACTTCATTCCCAAGATTGAAATCGCTGTATCTCATCGGCATCAGTTCGGAATTTACCTTCGCCCAATAATGGTCCAGCCCGAAGGCACCCATAACCATCTTTCCGTTATGATGGCGCAACCAGTCATATATAGGATATAGTCTTTCAGCCTTCAGCTCAAGAAACATAGGATTGATTATCTGGACCACATCAAAGCCTTTCATCTGCGGAAGCGCTTTTACAAGATTACGTAGGAATCCCCATCGGCCGATATGCTCACGTTCCAGATCAATGTCACGCGGATAATTCTTCCAGCCGTCACCGTCACTGGCCACACAGACCGTATGGCCGAGTTCCCTCAGTCCTTTTGCAAGCGTGTTGTGAACGTTGCTGTATTCCCCTATCAGCAGTATCTTCATTTTCCTGTCGTTTCAAGCAGATGAAGCAATGACCGTCCTGAACTGCACTTTGCCAGACCGGCATATAGCCGCAATCCGAACGGCAGAGATGAAGTCGGGACAGGATATAAGCCAATGTCCTTCAACCCGGCAATTGCCGCTGCCGCGCGTTTTCTCCATTCTCGGCTTTGCAGTGCACGTCTTATACAGTCTATGGCCAATGTCCCTATCTTACGGTCAAGTCCGTCAGTGGACTCATGCAAAACGCCATTGCGATACTCAACAAGCCGTGTTATGGCAATCAGCGTATTGACTTCACGTTCTCTGACGGCAGCTTCAGTCATGGTGGTGATTATTGAGCAGTTTCTTCTGTAATAGCCGTACACCTTGAACGAAGTATGGACAAAACGTCTGCTGGAAAAGACCAGACGCGGTGTAAACTCCTCATCTTCAATGAACAGGTTTTCCAGGAACCTCAAGCCGTTGTCTGCTATCAGTTTCCTGTCAATCAGATACATGCAACTACTTCCGAACAGATTATTACGGCACATCCAGTCATTTCCTGATACAGGAGCAGAAAAAGACGGAGCCGGCTGCTTGATTCTTTCAGTACCATTCCAGGTATGTGACACCTTGAAACCGAATCCCAAAAGATCGGCATTGAAAGACCTCATAGCCTCGATGCACGGCCACAGAGTGCCTTCCAGATAGAAGTCATCGGCATCAAGAAAAGTCAGAATGTCCCCTTTTGAATGTTCAATCCCGGTATTGCGTGCCGCACCAAGTCTGCCATGCCGGCGTTCAAAGAACCTGATGCGTGCATCACCACAATCCGCACTCATGGAAGGTGCTTGTGGAGACCCGTCATTTACCACAATAACCTCAAAGTCGGTATGTCCGTCAAGTTCGCGGACTGCAGAACCGACAGCCCTCACCAGAAGTCTGTCAATTTCAGTATCCGAATTCGGATTGTAGTATGGAATGATGACCGATACCATCAGTTATACTTTTTGATTCCCAGAATCTTACACATAAACTGCGGGCCGACAGCCATAGCGCACACTGATTTGATTTTCGACTTGAAAGTATGACCGGACCGGAAGATATGACTGACAGATGGTCTCAGTCTTGAAAGACGCTTTGCGGAGTCCGATATGTATGCGGCATCGGTTCCGCTGCACCGGCACAAATCTATCAGAAGATTCAGACATATTTCCCAAAGACGGACCTGGCAATATGTCATGTTCATTTCTGTGGCAGCCTTCAACAGTTTCATGTCATGTCGGAACAGTGGTTCCTGCCCTTTGAAGGTGTAATTTGACGTTATTCCTGTACCGTTCGGGTAATAAAGATACCTGCCCGTATCGGAATAGCGTATGCTGTTGCATGCCTTAACAAGAATTGGGCATACGGCAGCGTCTTCAAAGGTTTCCCCTTCAGGAAAGCGTACATCGTCAAACAGCTGTTTGCGGTATATTTTATTACATGCGTAGCAATGACTGTAGCCGCCGTTTGAAAGCCAGTCTTCAAACACGTCAGAGCTTCCGGAAACCGTTCTGGGTTCGAAATCAAGCTGATACTCATTGGATGCGCCAAAATGAACAGTTACAGGATACTCAAGCATATCAGTATCCGGATTCAGTTCCAGCCATTCAATGTTGCCGGAATATGTATGTGGTGCAATTTCGTCATCGCTGTCAACAAATGTGACAAATAGTCCCGATGCCGCCCCGATGCCGCTGTTGCGGGCAGCGCTCAGCCCTCCGTTCTCCCGATGGATAACCTTCACGCATGGATTGGCGCAGGCAAGACTGTCGCACAGTTGGGAACCGCCATCGGTCGAGCCGTCATCAACCAGTATGACTTCCATATCAGGCACATCCTGTGAAAGCACACTGTTAAGGCAGCGCTCAAGCGTTGCAGCACTCTGGTAAACTGGAATGATGACTGAAAGTGTTGCCATTTGTATTATCAAAAGGCTCCCCATCAGGGAAGCCTTTTCTTATGACAAAGTCAGTAAATCAGTCTTTTGCAAGACCGCTGATTGGGTCAGCCCAAGGAATGAAATCCTCAACTGAGATGCCGAATGCAGGCAGATTGTCCTTAATGGCCTGATCTATGTGACGGACATCAGTGTCAACATCCTTACCCAGAAGGAATCTGTCAAGGAATGCCTCAACATCGGCATACTGGCTCTGAGGCAGCTGGCAGTGACCGTGACCGCCCTGGATTGAATAGCCCATACGGTCTTCAATTCCAAACTTCTTCCAAACCTCACGGGCAGCAACGCATGAAACGTAGCCGGCCTCGTCAGACAGCCATGAATAGTCTGTATTTCCAAGAACGAGCAGAGCACGCGGGCAAACCAGTGCGCACAATTCGTGATGGTCATGCGGCAGCTTGGCAACGTTTTCGTCCTGCCAGTCCCACATTGACTCCTTGAACCAGTGGTTATCTGTACGACCCAGTTTCTCTACGCCCTGTGTTCCGCGGAATCCGTCAGATATTTCTGATACGCGCCATGCGGCAGCACCGCCACCACCCGGCTCCTGGGCTATTGTCAGAGCAATACGCTCGTCAAGGGCACCTGACCACAGGGCCATCTTGCCTGCGTATGAGCATCCGGTAATACCGATGTGCTTCAAATCAATCTTCGAGGCTTCGCCTACAATCTCCAGACCGTCAATCAGACGGCTTACGCCCCATGTCCACTCAGCGTATGCACCGTTTTCAACGAGTTCCGGATAGAGCTTGTCAAAAGCATAATCACCACGTCCTGCCTTCTGTCCGCCACCGAACATGCCGCCCATCTGAGAGTAGCTGTTGACCTGGCGTTCGCTGAAGTTCAAAGTGGCAATCTTGCGGTCTGTAAAGAACTTGCCGGGAAGGCTGTTGTTCGATGCACCTATCATCAATGGGAACGGGCCATCACCATCAGGATAGTTGATCTTGGCGCTGATTGTCAGCGATTCTCCGTTCACAGTTACGATTACGGTCAAAGTACCGTTCTCAATGGAAGCCTGGATATTCTCCTTGCTGACCATAGGCTTTTCACCTATTTCATAGTTGTACAATTCGCGTACTATCTCAGCACGACGCTTTTCCCAGTCCTTGAACTTCTTGACCTCCTTCTTGCTGTTTTCAAACTGGAAGGGATTAGGAAGAGCCTTTTCAATCTTGGCATTGTCAAGAGTCGGCATTACCGGAGCAGCATACTTTGAGCCTGTGAATTCCTGGTCATATACCAGAGGAATGTCTTTCTGTGCATTTGCCTGCAGAGCAAGCGCAGTGCAAGCTACATAAAAGAAAACTTTTTTCATATCAGTTATTTTAGTAATTGGTTATCTACGTTCATTATGTCTCTTTGTGCCATAATGTTCCAAAGGTATGAATTATGTTTGATACTTCAGTATGAAACCGTCATCAGTATTGGAAGATGATCGGAAAAACCGCCCTGATACCGCCGTCCGTTAAACGTCCTCCATGGTTTCATGCCTCCATATTTGTCATCATCTTCCAGCAGGAACGTTTCATCCATCACCTTTACCGATTCAAATTCCACGCAGCCAAGACCATTCAAGACACTGGCAGATACCACAAACTGATCATAACAGTCCCAATAGCCGTCATACCTGTAACTCCCCTGACTGACAGCATCCATTACTGTCACCAGACAACCGTCATCAAGTTCAGCACCTTGAACAAACGGTGCAGCCTTCAGTCCTGAAATGACCGCCGGGCTTTCAGGGCCTTCGTTCAAATCGCCCATAATAATTACGTATGGCTTTCTTCTGGCCATCACGACACTGTCAACCGATGCTTTCACCGTCTTTGCTGCCGTCATCCGCAGATGCTCAGTATCCTTCTCCCCGCCTATCCGGCTTGGCCAGTGACACACATATATGTCAAGTGTATCACCGCTGGCAATCCTTCCGGTCACATGCAGAACGTCGCGTGTAGGTTTGCTGCCATTGCCATTTAGCCTTATTCTAATGGAGCCGTATGAAATCAGACGGAAATCCGTTCTGCGATACAATAGCGCCACATCAATGCCACGTTTGTCTGGAGAGTCAGTCATAACGTAACGGTATCCGGCATTTTTCAGTACGGAATGTTCCGTCAGATCTTCAAGCACACGGTTGTTTTCCACTTCACACAACCCGACAAGCGCCGGACACAAGTCGTTGCCGGCTGCAGCTATCACCTTGCCTACAGCGTCAAGTTTGTCATGGTAGCGTTTTTCTGTCCAACGGTAGCTTCCTTGAGGAGTAAAATCATCATCGTTCTTCTCAGGATCGTCTGTCGGATCAAACAGATTCTCAGTATTGTAGAACATGACAGTCATGTTCTGTTGCGCAGTTGCGGGCCAAATGGCGCACATTGCGACCAACAACAGGAATATTCTTTTCATAGTATCGGCACATACTGATAACACCCGGCATCAGGCATTTCAACTGGTCTGGGATTTCCAGACAGATCTACAGGACACTCAGATGCCCTGTCCCCTCCTATTCCCCTGGCTCTTGAAAGCGAATCAAGCCTGAACACACAATCATACCGGTTTCCGCTGTCTGCAAAATTCGCTGCACCATACACTTGGCCCGATTTGCGGTGCTCAAACACGCTGTTTGTAAAATACGCAGCCAGCGTATCATTTGTCATAATCAGAGAGTGGCTTACAGAAAGACGACCCGCCCAGTCCGACTTCAGACCGGGACTGATATCAAGCTCGTTCTGATGCCTGCCTGTGATAATACAGCCATCTATTGACACTCCACCAAATGGTCTGTCATCAGTATCAGAAAGGCGGTCAATTATGGAAACCGCGACATCGGCCATATGCCACACTGAAAAATCAGCAATTGTTGAGAACAGCAAGTGTGTTTCACCCCCAGTCACAGACAAGCAGCTTTTGCCGGAATTTGTTATCTGGGAATTGGAGACATTAGCCAGGCAGCCCTTGAAATCCAGGCAATTGCCGGTCATGTTATGCACTATGGATGATACAATATCAACTTTCACCTTACTGATGTCAGAGCTGTCGGCAACCACACCTTCCTGAGCGCCATGAATGTCACACCATTCAATACGGTTACCGTAGCTTGACTCTCCTATTCTTATTCCGCCCCAACGGCCATCAACCAGATCATACGGCAAACCGGCAACACAATCCAGACGGTCACCCCTGAAATGCACCATTCCGCTATCAGTCCCGACTGCAATCATACGTCCGTCAACATAAAGCCCCGCACCGTCGTGAAAATACAGTCTGGTTCCGGGACCTATTTTCAAAGTGGCTCCGAACGGCACATACAGACTGTCAAATATCAGATAAGGCCGGCTTGAATCAAACTGTTCCGTTCCGTGTACATGATACGAATCCAAACGTCTGGCATTGAGCGATGTCACCTTGAGAGGCAGATACTGCACAGCGCCGTTTTCAAGGATGAAACGCATGGAATCAACGTATCCGGTCGATGGAGCATCAGTACGCAATTCCGGTCTGGCACGAAGAAAAAAGACCACACTGTCACCTGCCTGTACTTCAAGCCCGGCAGCAGCATGACCGCCCACGCCATCGGCCAACATTTCAAAAACGCTCAGGCTACCGCCCATAAGCATAACATCAAAACGCAGAGCGCAATCGTTACGGTTGTATGCCATGAACCTGACCGATGGCGATGTCACTCCAGCCATGACACTGTCCAGTGATATGGTGTCCGAAGTGAACGACAACACCTGACGGCTGTCTGTCGAATAACAGACATCATCACTGCATGCCGCAAAAAAAGAAGCCGCCACGGCTGCAAGAACCGACATTATATGTAACAATG
This sequence comes from Bacteroidaceae bacterium, assembly GCA_024398755.1. Lineage (GTDB taxonomy): Bacteria > Bacteroidota > Bacteroidia > Bacteroidales > Bacteroidaceae > Colenecus. Next base: position 53,697 of record JAKSIQ010000001.1, read on the forward strand.
GTCTGCTCATAATTTCCACAAAGGTAAAATAAAAACTATCTTTGCCAATGCATGAACAAAATGAAAAAAGTCTCCAACACAGAAAGTCTGCTGCTGTTTCTGAAAGACTGGATGCTGGTCATCGGAATCATTACCGGGATTTCGGCATATCTGGTCTATCTGCGCATTCCTTCAATTCATGAATATGGTACGATTATTGAGGCATCAATACATACCATCCAGCCCATACTTCTTTTTTTAATGCTGTTCATCAGTTTCTGCAGGATTGATCCGAGACAGCTTGTAATAAAGCCATGGCAGATTAGGAATCTTTCAGTACAGGTATTATCCTTCCTTCTGTTCGCATCGGCAGTAATATGGGGTATTCACAGCCAATGCAAAGCTGCAGAATGGATTGTCAGAAACAGGCTCCTGTTTGAAACGGGAATGCTTTGCATGATATGCCCTACCGCAACGTCATGCGCTGTGGTTGCCGGCCGTCTTGGCGGAGACATTGCACAGGTTGTAATGTACACCATAATAATTAATCTGACAGTAGCGCTTATAGTTCCTCTTACAGTACCATTGCTGTATCCTGATTCAGAGGTGACTTTCATAACTTCTTTTGTCCGCATTCTGTCAAAGGTATTTCCTCTTCTCATTCTTCCCTGCCTTACAGCATGGGCTGTCAGAGCATTCATGCCGAGATTTCACCATTGGGTTTCACTTCACACAAATCTGGCATTCTACCTTTGGAGTATTGCGCTCACCCTTGCAGTGACAATCGGAACCAGAGCCATAGTCCAAAGCCATTGCAACATATTGCTTCTTGTCGGTATGGCATTGGTTTCTTTGTTCTGCTGCATGTTCCAATTCCGGATTGGAGGATACATAGGCAGAGATTACGGATGCACAGTAGAAGGCAGTCAGACACTCGGACAGAAAAACACCGTTTTTGGAATATGGATGGGATACACTTTCTGGGACCCGCTGCTCTCCGTTTCCGGAGCCATGTACAACATCTGGCACAACATCCGCAACACTATACAGTTATACCGTCACGATCACAATTCACGGACCAGTTCCAGATAATTATCACGACGTCGTGACAACATCTCAGCAAATCTTTCAATATTCACTTTCCAGACACTTCCGTCTGTCATTCTTATTCTGAATACACCAAGATTATCAGTGTTGGCACAACAATCACCAGACTGCCAGCTTTTTCTGAATGCCAATGGGGTCATTCCAGTCTTGTTCTTGAAATATGTGGAAAAATAGCCTGTATTCTCTTTTCCGACATCGTTTGCTATCTCATTGACTGTTCTTTCCGAATACGCCAGAAGTTTCTTGGAAATACATATCCGGATTTCTGACAGTATTTCAAACGGATGTTCAACAGATACATTTTTCAGATGAGAAAAGAAACTTGTTCTACTGACTCCAAGATGTTGGGCATAAAACTCGGCTGTTATTTTCGGTTCCGGAAGGAACAACAAAGACATCATCAGGAATTTTGCGAACAGATTGCAGTCGCTTTCACAACATGCAAAAGAATCCGCCCCGGCAACTTCGGTCCATTTTTCACTCTCGAAATCCACGAATTCCGTCAGAAGTTCCATACATCGCCCTGATGGACGATTGACAATTGTGTTTACATTATACCATACCGGTATCTCTGTCTGGCTCAGATTCTTTTGTTTTACGGAGTTCATTATGTGTTTGAAGAATTCATCTGTTTTCGTATTGCAAATGAGCAAATTGTTATTTCATTTCAACTTTGAAACAGTACAGATTTATTCTTATCCCGTACAAACAATAAAAAATAAAACAATTGCCGGCACACATGTCATTGCACCGGCAATTGTTATAACATTCAGTTCGGGCAGGTATTATTCAGCTGAATCAGGTACGATAAGCTTATAGCCCTTGCCGTGGATATTGATGATTTCAACCGATTCGTCAGCCTTAAGATGTTTGCGAAGCTTGGTAATATACACATCCATACTACGGGCATTGAAATAATTGTCATCAATCCAGATGGTCTTCAAGGCCACTTCGCGAAGAAGTATCTCATTCTGATGCTGACACAGCAGTCCGAGCAGGTCTGACTCCTTTGTGGTCAGCTTTGTCTGCTTGTTGTCAATTGACAGGATCTGCTTCTTTGAATCAAATGTGAAACGCCCTATATTGAACGTGGTAATTTCGCGATTCTTTTTTCCATGAACACGGCGCAGGATTGCCTCAATTCTGAGAGTCAGCTCTTCCATGCTGAACGGTTTCGTAATATAGTCATCGGCACCTATTTTGAAACCTTCCAGAATGTCCTCCTTCAGGTTCTTTGCGGTCAGGAACATGATTGGAACATCAAAATTGGTAGCTCTGATTTCCTTGGCCAATGTAAAGCCATCTTTCTTCGGCATCATCACGTCTAAAGCGCAGATGTCAAATTTACCTTTGAGGAATGCCTTGTAGCCTGCGTCACCATCCGGACACAGCTCTGCATTGTAACCTTTTGCCTGAAGATATTCCCTGAGCAGCATACCCAGATTCTCATCATCTTCGCAAAGCAGAATGTTCACTTTCTCTTCCATATCAGTCGTCTTTATGAGGTAAAGTTATTATAAATCTTGTTCCATTTCCGAGTTCGCTTTCAGCGCATATCTGTCCCTTATGGTTCAGAATGACCTTCTTGACATAAGCAAGACCCAGACCGAAGCCCTTGACATCATGACGATTGCCGGTATGCACACGATAGAACTTCTCGAATATCTTCTTCAAGTCTTCACGCTTTATACCTATACCGTTGTCAGCTACGGAAACCATAAGTTTGCCGGGCTCATTCCAGGTTTTCAGTTCAAGATGAAGAGGAATATCATCACGTTTGTACTTTACCGCATTATCCATAAGATTATATATGACATTGGTAAAGTGCATCTCGTCAACCATAGCAAACGGATCAGTGGTTTCAAAACTGGCATCAATTGATCCACCGACATTACCCACTCTCAACCGGAATGTGCTTACAACTCCATTGATAAGTTCATCAACATCGGTCTCCTTCAGCTTCATCGTATTGCTGCTACGTTCGAACATAGACATCTGGAGTACCTTTTCAACCTGGAATCTAAGTCTTCTGGTTTCATCGGCAATAACACCTGATATATGTTTGAACATCTGTTCGGACTTGACTACGCTAGGGTCGCCCAACATCTGCGCGGCAAGCGATATGGTTGATATAGGAGTCTTGAATTCATGAGTCATGTTGTTGATGAAATCATTCTTGATTTCCGTAACCTTGCGTTGTCTCAATACGATGAACAGCACGACACAGAACGTCACCATCAGAATGACAATGAAGACTATTGAAGGCAGAATGAAATTGACAGAATTGTCAATATATTCATCAAGCGTCGGGAAATGCACCTTTACAACATACATGCGGCTCGGATTGTCATTCTTGAATACAGTCTGAGAGTATGTGTTGTCAGTCGCCTGAGAATCATAATCCTTACACCCGCACGTATGCAGAACTCTACCGCTTGGCGTAGTGACAGCATAATGGAAAGCCAGATCAATTCCGTTATTCTTCAACTGATCGTTGAGTTCCTCGGCAAGAAGCGAATAATCTATTCTTCTGGCTCGCGGTCTGGTGTTGCTCATCATACTGTAGATGACCTCGTCTACAAGAAACCTGTTAGCCACGTAATTCTCAAGTTGCTCCTGCTGAATGCCTTTCAGTCTGTCTGAAACGGAAAGACTGGATGATTCCTGTCTGGGAGAACGAGGCATCTGCAGAGACGGCATTGACTGCGAAGGATTCGAGGAGTCATCCGTACCGGTCTGAATGCTGTGACTGAAAGAGAAAGAGCCGTTCTGGAATACAAATGACTGTGTCTGACTGAAATAGCCCTCAACAGACTGTTGGCTATCTCTGTTCCGTTCCATTGCCCTTATGTCTTCCTCAACATAACGACGGGCCTCTTCCAGTTCCAACTTGTGGGCGACCTCATATAAACTGCGCTTCACCGCTTCGTCAAATTGTCTTTGACGCATGGAACTCATTTCCTGCATGTAACGGAACTGCAAAGAAAGGAGAAGTAGGAACGAAACGCACATGACGCCGCCCAATATCCAAACGAAGGTCTTCTTCATGACAGCAAATATAGATACATTTTTAAATAACGTTGCATATTTAACTTAAAAATATGAACAGTTCTATTAAAAAAGGGCGAAATTTGAGTATTCCGCCCTTTATAATTAATAAAAACAACACTATCGTTATTCTTCTTCCTTCTGCTTTGATTCGAATTCCTTGATAAGTTCGTTCTGAACATCGGTCGGAACAAGTTCATAGCTGGCGAAACTCATTACAAATGAGCCGCTACCTCCGGTAATGGAACTCAGGGATGTTGAATATGTTGCCATTTCCTTCAATGGAACCTTGGCACGCAACTGCTGATAGTTACCTTCACTATCCATACCCATAATCATACCACGGCGACCCTGAAGATCACTCATGACATCGCCCATATACTCAGCCGGAACAAGTACTTCGACATCATATACCGGTTCAAGAATCTTAGGACCTGCATCCTTGAATGCAAGGCTGAAAGCATTTCTACCTGCCAGGATGAATGATATTTCATTTGAATCGACCGGATGCATTTTACCGTCATAGACAATGACACGTACGTCACGTGCGTATGAACCGGTCAGAGGGCCCTGATCCATTCTCTGCATGATACCTTTAAGAATAGCCGGCATGAAGCGCGCGTCAATGGAGCCGCCCACAATGCTGTTGACGAATACAAGTTTGCCACCCCACTCCAGAGGATATTCCTGAGTATCCTTGACACTCATCTTGAACTCCTGGTTGCCGAACTTGAACGATTCAGGCATCGGCTTGCCCTCCTCGTACGGCTCCACGATAAGGTGAACCTCACCGAACTGGCCGGCACCGCCGGACTGCTTCTTGTGACGGTAATCGGCACGCGCAGCCTTGGTAATGGTTTCGCGGTATGGAATCTTTGGCTCGTCAAAGACAATCTGCATCTTGTCATTGTTCTCAATGCACCACTTGAAGGTACGCAGATGGAATTCGCCCTGACCGTAAAGGATAACCTGACGGAGTTCCTTTGACTGTTCAATCACCAATGTCGGGTCTTCTTCGCGCATGCGGTTGACAATCGACATCATCTTTTCCATATCGGCCTCGTTTACAGGCTTCAATGCGCGTGAATACTTCGAGTTGGGATATTTGATGAAGTTGAACGTGCGTTCGGCACCCTCGTTCAGAGTGTTGCCTGTACGTACATCCTTGAGCTTGACGGTGCAGCCCAAGTCGCCTGCGGGCAGTTCGGGAATCTGGACACGGTTTCCGGAGCCCTGGCTTACGAAAATCTGTGCGACACGCTCCTTCGAGCCACGGTCGCCGTTAAGCATGTCGACACCTTCGCGTGCCTTGCCCGACATTACCTTAAAATATGAAACGGCACCTATGTGCGGTTCCATCGAGGTCTTGAAGAAGAACAGTGAAGTGCCGGCCGACTGGGCGTTGACAACTTCGTCCTTGCTGTCCTTGATTTCTGCACCCTGCAGAGGCGACGGTGCAACATTGCCAAGGAATTCGCACAGACGGTTCACGCCGATATTGTTTGCGGCCGATGCGCATACGACCGGGAAGAGTCCGCAGCTCTCGACGCCCTTGCGGAAGCCGAGACGTATTTCGTCGATTGTAAGTTCGCCCTCGTCGAAGAACTTGTTCATAAGAGTCTCGTCGTTCTCGGCAGCGGCTTCGGTTACCATGTCACGCATGGTCTTGGCACGGTCGGCGACCGATGCCGGTATGTCTTCGGCCTTGAACGGCTGACCGTCGGCGAATGTAAGCTTCTGGTTCAGCAGAACGTCAATGATGCTGTTGAATGATGGACCGGACTGTTCGGGGAACTGTATTGGAACGCTGATGGTTCCGAAAGTCGAACGGAGCTGTTCGATGATGTTATCGTATTCGCATTTGTCGCTGTCAACGTTGTTGACCAGAAAGAATGCGGGTTTTCCTAATTTTCTGACAAGACGGAAGCAGTTAATGACGCCTACATCGACACCGCGTGCGCCATTGACCACAATCACTGCTGAATCGCAGATATTGAGTGCTGTTACAGCCTGGCCTGAGAAATCGTCCGAGCCCGGGCAGTCAAAGAAGTTGAACTTCCTGTTGTACAGTTCAACTGAGAATACTGTCGAATAAACTGAATAGCCGTATTCAAGCTCAACGGCAGCCGTATCGCTTGCGGTATTCTTCTGGTTCACTGATCCGCGGCGCTTAATGACGCCGCCTTCAAAGAGGAGGCTCTCTGCGAGCGTGGTTTTTCCTGACCCGGAACCGCCGACGATGGCGATATTCCGAATGTCCTGTGTTTGATAATTCTTCATATAAATAGGTTAGTTAGGTAGTAATTGGTTGTAGCCCCGATAAAAATCAAGACACGCAAATATATAATAATATGGAGACAAACCAAAGATTTGCTCCATATTATTTGGGAAAACCGGCAATCACTTTACCGGCGTAATCACGACTGTCCTTTCGTAGCCTGCAGGGTAGGCTCTGTATGCATCGAATATTCCGCGTGCGGTACAGCCCACGCCCGATGTCGCGTAGTCAAGGTTCAGGGTTATGTTGCCCGATTCCTCAAGCTGGTACTGATAGACGCTTCGGGTAAGGTTCTCCGTCGTATATGGATATGCGTTGAATGCAAACGGCTGGTCCATCGAGAACTCAAGGCCGCGTCCGCTTTCGTCGGTAAAACGCACCCATATGTTATCGGTCCGCAATCCGTAGTCCTGAGGTATCAGATACGGTTCATACATGTCATGCACGGTAGTGTTCCATATACCCATGCGGTAGCCGGTCTTGCGGTCAGGGTACGATGCCTGCGGGCCGCGTCCGTACCACTCCACATTTTCAAGTCCGCCTGCAAGACTCATTGTCAGACCGATTCTTGGGAACCACGCCGGCATTTCGCCCTGCGGATTGACCAGATGATGCACGGTTATCGTTCCGTCGGCATCGATGCGGTACGAATACACGCTCTCCATTCCGGCGCTTGCACGGCCCACAATATATGCGTCGAGCTGGCGTTCGCCCTGGAATCCGAACAGTGCCAGTTCTCTTACGTCAATATAGACAGAGCCGTCTGCAGCGCGTTCCCTGACGCTTACAGGCACGTATGCCACATTGTCAAGGCCGAACGAATAGTACATCGACGCAAGCACCGAGCCTGCTCCTATCGAACCGTAGCCGCTCTTGTTCTGGCTTGTCGCAGCACGGCTGCTGTATGCGTTCCAGCCGTCAATCTCGTTGGCCACGGGAGCGCGCCAGAGATTGAGCCTGAGCGGTTCTGTCAGCATCTGCACGCCGTCGACCTCCATCGATGCCAGTTCGCCGCTTGTCCTGTTGAACTTGTACACAAAGCCTTCACCGCTGGCTGTAATCGTATCACCGTCAACACTCAGGGTGACGTCTCCGGCCGGTTTTGCCTTTGGCCCGGAGGGAATGTTCCAGTCGGTCAGTTCAAACTGTTCCCAGCACAGTTCATGGCCGGCGGCCGCCCATATCCTGTCTTCGGCAAGGCGTGAACTTATGTTTAGACGGTACATCTTTCCGGGTTTCGCCTCAGGTCTTGAATACGGTATTTTTACGGTTGCGGCCGATGCCGGAGCAATGTCCAGATCAAGCTTGCCCTGTGCAATGACCTTGTCGTCTTCTGTTATTGTCCACACCGTATTGTAGACCGATGCATTTACAAAGCTGTTCCTGTTCGTAATCTCGACCAGACCTGTGCGTGAGTCAAGAAGAGTGAAACGCAACGGCTGCATGCTTTTCTTCATCTGGTACATTTCGGGCTGTGGAGTACGGTCCGGCCAGATGCTTCCGTATGTACGTGCGCCAAGTCCGTATGTCCAGAATGTACCTTCCTGTCTTTCCTCCTCAAAGTCCAGCCAGAGCACGGCATCTGCCGGGTTGAATCCGTCAGCCGGAGTAACCGCCGCAGCAAACACGCCGACGTTGTCAATAAGGGCATCGGCTATGCACTCGCGGGTATCCTGGCCGTTCCTTTCCTCGTCACGGCCTATGCAGAGCGAAAGCGGAAGGTTGCGGATATTGCCTTTGGCATTCTGCGAGGCTATTGAATCGCCGTCTATGTAGACGGTCATGCTGCTGCCGTCATATACGGCTGTCACATTGTGCCATCTGTCCTCCCAGTCCTGCGGCAGGTTGCCGGTCAGAGTGACTTTCTGCCCGTTGTCAATATAGAATTCTATCATGTCCGCACCACGCTGCCTCAAACCGAACTGGTTGCTGCCCTTGGTAATCATGTAACCGCCGTACTTGTTGTAGGAACGCGGGCAGATGTCAAGTGTAAGCGTAAGCTTGTCTCCGCTTATCTCGACATTGTCGGCACGGTACACCTGCACCCACTGCTCCATTCTGTGCAAATCGATTGCCTTGCCTGTCCTGCCTTTTACAAGTCCGGCATTGCCCATAATGTTGGCCTTTGTATTGTACGGGCTCCTGTCAACCAGTGTACGTACGGGTTCCAGCAGACCGGGACTTACAAAATCCCAGACAGCGCCACCCATCAGTGACGGGTGTTCATCTATCTCGCGCCAGAAATCGTCAAAGGCGCCGCCACCGTTGCCTGCCACTGACAGGTATTCGTCCATGAACGAAGGCCTCTTGTCGGAACCGTCCATACCGTACCTGAGCTCGTGCTCCAAAGGAATAGGATAACGCGGGCCCACAATATCCTCGGCGGCATGCTTGGCGGCATTGCCTCCGTACATCCAGTAACGTGTGGGGTCATACTTGCGCCCTTCTTTGACAACCTCCGTTATGTCAGGACCTTCGCCTGATTCGTTTCCGGCACTCCAGAACAGTACACAGGCATGGTTGCGGTCACGCAGTACCATCTGGCGCACACGTTCCTGATACATGGGTATCCATTCGGGCATATTCGAAATCCACTCGGTTGCATGAGCCTCGTCGCCGGTCTCGTCAATTATATACAGGCCATATTCGTCGGCAAGGTCAAGATATTCGTTTACAGGCGGATAGTGCGATGTTCTTACCGCATTGAAATTGAACTGTTTGAGTATTTCAAAGTCCTTGCGTACGGTAGCCTCGTCCATGGCATGGCCCAGTTCGGGATGCTGCATGTGCGAGCACTGTGCATTGAGTTTCACGGGCTGTCCGTTAAGACAGAACACGCCGTCAACAATTTCCGTCTTCTTGAAACCCATGCGTTTTGTCATGGAATCAACGACACGGCCGCCTGCATCGGTCAGCACCATTTCAAGGTCATACAGATTGGGGGTCTCGGCAGTCCACTTGAGAGGAGCCTTGACTGTTGTATTCAGGCTGACTGTATTCTTGCCGCCGGCCGCAACAGAAATGCCGTTCTGTTCCATTTTTGCTGCAACAGCGCCGTTCCGCGATATTGTAGCGGTAAGCTTGAGGCCGTCGGCAGCCTGGGAGTATGTTTTGACATCGACATTCAGACTTACCTTAGAATCGGAGAACGATGCATCAAAGTCGGTTATTACCTGATAGTCAAATATGCGTGTGTCATGTGTCGAATAGACGGTCACATCGTCGAATATTCCGGCAAGTCTCCAGAAATCCTGCGCCTCCATATAGCCGCCATCGGAGTACTTTAGCACAAGTACAGACAGTTGGTTTTTGCCGGGCTTGACATACCCTGTAACGTTGTATTCCGCAGGTTCCTGGGCACCTTCGTTATAGCCCACCTGCTGGCCGTTAATCCATACGAACGATGCCGATGCCACCTTTTCAAAGCGCAGGAACACCTGCTCGCCCTTCCATGATGAAGGAACGCTGAATGTCGTTCTGTAGGCACCCGTAGGATTGTAATCCATGGGGACCTGGGGCGGTGCAGCCGAGAACGAAGCCGCATTTGCGCTCTGTGCGGCATTCGGGCGCGGACGCTGTGTCTGCCATGCCATTGCGGTATTGCGGAAAAACGCCTGGCCGAAGCCCTGCATCTCCCAGTTGGACGGGACTTCAATATCGGCCCACCTGCGGTCATTGAAAGATGTGGAGAAAAAATTCTTCGGAACATCGTACGGGGAATCGCAGTAAAGGAATTTCCACTTTCCGTTCAGCGATATGCTGTTCCCCGGCAAATGGAAAGCACGGCCATCTTCCTGTCCCTGGCCGAACACTTCAAGGTTCTCGACATAATATGGAAGGTCCTCCATATAAGGTTTGTCCTGTGCCTGGAGAACTGCCGACAGCGCTCCGGCCAGAACAATTGCAACTATTCTGCTGTTCATGTCATTTATTGGTTAGGTTCTGCAAATATACGGTTCCAATCTGATGATACATTGCACATCGTGAATAACTTTGCAGAGATATGGCAGGAATTTACATACATGTTCCGTTTTGCGCCAGACGCTGTCTGTACTGCGCATTCTATTCTACCGTAAGGCCCGATGACAGGCAATGCTATACCGACTGTGTATGCAGGGAACTGTCGATGAGAGCGCACACTCTGGCCGGGCACAGCGAATACACCATATATCTTGGCGGAGGCACGCCCTCACAACTTTCACTGGAACAGATTTCAGCCATCCTGGACTCTGCACGGAAAATATGCGAAGGAGGCCGGATAATCGAGACCACCGTGGAATGCAACCCCGATGACCTGACACCGGCATTTGCCGCAGGCCTGCGCGGCCTTGGGGTTGACCGCATAAGCATGGGCGTGCAGACGTTCAACGACTCTCTTCTGGAGTTTCTGGGCCGGCGGCATACGGCACAGCAGGCTGTATCGGCCGTACATGACTGCCAGAAAGCCGGATTCACGAACATAAGCATAGATCTGATGTACGGGCTGCCCGGCCAGACGCCCGAAATCCAGAAGCAGGACCTCGAGACGGCCACAGCGCTGGGCATACAGCACATATCATCGTACTGTCTGTCATACGAGGAAGGGTCCCCCCTGTTCAATTTGAAGAAGCAGGGAAAGGTCAGGCCGGCCGATGACGAGCTGTGCCGTTCCATGTATGACACCATGTGTTCGCATCTGGCCGCACACGGCTTCAACCACTACGAGATTTCGAATTTCGCCCTGCCGGGGTTCCATTCCCGCCACAACAGCAGCTACTGGGACGGCACACCATACCTGGGGGCCGGTGCCGCCGCACACTCATACGATGGCAGTCACCGCTACTGGGCGCCGTCGGACATCGGCGCATACATGTCTTCCATACGGGAGGGCAAGCCCTGCCTTGACATGGAGGCCCTGAGCGACACGGACCGACGAAACGAGGCGGTCATGCTGGCGCTGCGCACCGGCCGCGGCCTGGACCTGCAGGCATTCGGCCAGGCTTTCGGAACGGAGCAGCTTGAACTTCTGAAAAAGGAAGCGGCCCGCTTCATTTCAGCAGGCCGCCTGATTATCAGCGAGAACCGTCTGTCAATACCCGAACAGCACTGGTTCGTCAGCGATGACATTGTCAGTTCCCTGTTCCTTTAACCGTATTACATCATAGACTTTATGACATCCATGACCGCCTGACCTATCTCATCGGCCTCCTTCATTGAATGGGCCTCGGAATAGACGCGGATAATGGGCTCGGTATTGCTCTTGCGCAGATGCACCCACTTGTCGGGGAAGTCAATCTTCACGCCGTCAATGTCATTGATCTTCTGGTCGGAATATATGCCCTTGACCTTTGCCAGAATGGCGTCGATATCGGTCCCTGCCTTCAGGTCTATGCGGTTCTTGGCTATGAAATACTCGGGATAGGTCCTGCGCAGTTCGCTCACCTTCTTTCCTTCGTGTGCCAGATGGCTCAGGAACAGCGCAATGCCTACCAGGGCGTCACGGCCGTAGTGCGAAGCCGGATATATTACGCCTCCGTTGCCCTCGCCGCCAATCACGGCACCGGTTTCCTTCATCTTTGTGGTCACGTTGACCTCGCCCACTGCCGCAGCATTGTACTCGCAGCCGTACGAGCGGGTCACATCGGCCAGAGCGCGCGTCGAAGAAAGGTTCGATACGGTATTGCCGGGGGTATGCTTGAGGACATAGTCAGCAACAGTTACAAGCGTGTATTCCTCGCCGTACATATTGCCGTTCTCGTCAATGAAGGCCAGACGGTCAACATCGGGGTCAACCACAAATGCAACATCCTGTCCGCCCTTCTTCATGAGATTCATGATGTCGGACAGGTTCTTCTCCAGAGGCTCCGGATTATGTTGGAAATCGCCTGTAGGTTCGCAGTACAGTTTCTTTACGCTCTGTACCCCCAGCTTTTCAAGCAGCTGGGGCAGGATAATGCCGCCGACCGAGTTCACGCAGTCAATTGCCACGCTGAATCCGGCCTTGCGTATGGCCTCCACGTCAACCAGTTCCAGATCAAGGACAGACTGGATGTGACGGCTGTTCATGCTGTCGTCACGCGTATATTTGCCAAGATTGTCAACTGTAGCATAATCAAAATCTTCACTCTCAGCAATGGCAAGCACCTGGTTGCCGTCGGCGGCGCTCAGGAATTCGCCCTTTTCATTGAGCAGCTTGAGTGCGTTCCAGTGACGCGGGTTATGGCTGGCGGTAAGTATCAGGCCGCCGTCTGCCTTGAGCCATGTGACGGCAAGCTCAGTTGTCGGGGTCGATGCCAGACCTATGTCGGTCACATCAAAACCCATGCCCATAAGGGTGCCGCATACGACCTGGCGCACCATTTCACCTGACAGGCGTGCATCACGTCCTACCACAATACGTTTTGCCGACGGATTGCACCGGCGTATGAACGTGGCGTAAGCCGATGTGAACTTTACTATATCAAGAGGTGTGAGACCGTTGCCTGCAGCGCCTCCTATTTCTCCGCGAAGACCGGAGATGGATTTGATCATTGACATTTTGCTGTACTTATTGAAATTTCATAAAAGACCGGATAAACATTCTGAGCCGCTTTCTGTGTACCCTCATTGTGTGGTGATATGATACGCACCTTTGCTGATGATTCCCCATTATAGAATCCGGGTGTAATGAACGGCAATGACATAATCCAGGAATTCGGGACAGTCGTGCCATAAACTGTAGACATGACTCCCGAAACGAACGAAGACGAGTAACTGTCACCCGTACGGGTAACGTGGAACACATCGGCCGTCGTGTTCAGAAGATTCATGGTCATGGTATCACCAGTGGCTATGTACAATTCAAGATACCTGGCATTCAGCCAGTTTTCTCCCGACAGTATGTTGTGACCATCGCCCCGACGTACAATCTGCATGTAAACGCCGTTGTCCGGAAACAGGACATACTCATTGCGGTTGCTTTCCGGATTCTCATCAGGATTGAGTGTCACCGTATCCCTGAGAAACTTCTCCATTGAAATGACATCAATGTCATGATCTGCAATGAATGCGTTTATCTGTTTGGCTTCCCGGGCCTTCTGCTCCGCATATGTCTCTTCATCATCACATGAAAGCATTGAAAAGGACATACCGGCAAACAGCAATGATATCAGCAGAATATTTCTCATATGGATTTATCTCTTGTTTACGAAAAGTTCTCTAATTTCAGCATCATCGGACGATTTCCACTGCTTCAATCCGTCCATAAAACGTTTCACAGCCTGTTTCAAAGTCCCTTTGAATTCTGCACCTGCAGCATTCAGATGACCGCCGCCACCATAAAAATCGCTGGCAAATCTGTTACATGGGACAGCCCCCACAGACCGCGCCGACAGACGTATCAGTTTACGTTCCGGATCTTCACGCAGAAAAACCGACATTTTTATTCCCTGTATCTGAAGAGGCATGTTTACAAGCCCTTCAGTATCACCCTTCCTGCATTCGTAACGCTGCATCTCATCGGCAGACAAAGTTATGAGAGCAGTTGAGCAGTCTTCAAATATCTGCATTTTTTCATTCAGAGCGAACCCTTGCAGACGCAACCTTGACTGGGTATAGCTATGGAACACATGGGCGTACGCAGCATCCTTGTCAACACCGGTCTCCAGAAGTCTGGACACTATCACAAACAGATTAGGATCACTGCTGGAGTATGAAAAACCACCCGTGTCAGTCATTATACCCGTATAAATGCATGTGGCGATATCGGTGGTAATTGACTTGAACAACCCTATTGCGCATATAAAATTGAACAGGAGCTCACTGGCCGATGAAAGTTCAGGATGCGATATGACAACGTCAAAATTCGTCCCTGGAAAGGGATGGTGGTCCAGCATTATCTTTCTTGCCTTGGAATAGACGAAACTGGCCGCAGCGCGGTCAATTCTGCTCACTGTATTGAAATCGAGTCCGCACAACACATCAGCCTGATAAATCAGATCGTCACATGTTTTCGGATCATCGTCATAGACAACAATATCATTGAAGCCGGGCAACCACGAGAGAAAGTCTGGCGCATGGTCAGGGGTGATGACAACGGCATTCTTTCCTCTGCCACGCAACAATGCGCACAAAGCCAGCGATGAACCAATCGCATCGCCGTCCGGCCCTATATGAGTCAGAATGACAAAGCGGTCGGCCCACTCCATCCAGATTTTAAACTCACGGACATCGGTAGCTGTCAGAACATTCTTGAACATCGTCTCACAATCTTTCCCTGCAAATTTACTCAATATCATTCAAAAAGCAAATAATTGCACCATACTGAGCAAAGAAATGACAGCTGCCGACAACAGTCCTTGCACTAGTCTGTGGGCATCTGATTCCTTAATCCACAGCCATATGAACAACATCAGCGCATATATGGTCCAAACGTCAGCCCCGCTGTTCACATCCAATTCCAGTACGGAATGAGGCAATGACGATATGTGTTCCAGTATACAGTTCTCCAGACTGATTACGGCATCAAGCATTTCAACAACAGCTATACGTGTCGGCTCAAACCATCCGAGTGCCCATATAAGCATTGAAAGACAGACCGTCACGAACATAAGCGGAATGACTGTCAGATTGGCAAGCAGAAACCATGTTGAAAAACTTCCAAAATGAAACGCGACCAATGGTGCAGTACCCAGCTGCGCCGCAAGCGAAACCGCAACAATTCCCCAGAAATAATTACCGGCCGATGTCTTTGGAGTCAGCAAGCCGTGAATGTCAGGTTCAAAGAGAAGTATTGCCAGAACCGCGCTGAATGAAAGTTGGAAACCCATATCAAACAGCCCCTGCGGTTGAAGAACCAATATCACAAGAGCAGCGAAAGCCAGCGAATTTACCGACGAGCTGTCCCGACCGGCAGCCCTGCATACTGAAAGCATTGAAAACATCACAAGAGAACGCGTAATGGACAATGGCAGCCCTATCATGAAAGCATATATCCACATAACGGCAATTATCAGGACATCTCTTGACCATCTGGCCCTATACGGGAACAGGGAATATGGTATAAGCGTGCCCAAAAGCCAGAATAATATTCCGACATGCAAACCGGATACCGCCAGTACATGACTGGCACCGGCATTTGAATATATCTGTCTGAGAGAATCGTCCAAAATACGTTTCTCACCCAAAGAAACCGCAGCTGTCACCGCCAGGGCATTACCTTCAAGCCCCCACTCCTGCAGCTTTCCAATCATGCGGTGGCGCAGTATCATGGCAGCGGTCCGTAGCGGTACCCTACGTTCGGTCCGGACCAGAGTACACCATTTTCCGGCAGGCACCCATAACGTACCGGAAATGCCATGACGATACAGATACCCGGCATAATCAAAATCAATGCTGTCTGAATTGGAAGGATTCCGTATCCTGCCGTAAAAACACACCTGCTGCCCCGGAATGGCAGCAAACGCCGCACTGTCTTTAGGGACATACATTATTATTCTACGCCCCGCACCGGTGCTGTCAGCAATTTCAATATCCAGACGGCAGCTACGTGCTTTTTCCTGAGGCCATTCAACCAGAACACCGCTATGGACCATAGGGCTGTCAGGCCATTCCACATGAACTTTCATGGCATAATCGCCATATGACAGGCAGCCCAAAATGAAAAAGCACAACACGATTCCTATACCATACATGTGCGCCAGACGTCTGCCGGAGACGAATGACACAAGCAGGACAAACAGGGAAGGAACAAGAATGGCATGACAAACCTGCACCACACTTGCGGTGTCACTTATGGTATCAGATAATAATATGCCCCCGGCCAATGGCAGAACCAGCCTCAACGAGGGCCAGTCGGAGAGTCTCACACTAAAGTCACAGTTGTTTGAATCTTTCTATAATGCTTTTCGGATCAGGGGAATTGAATACGGAATTACCGGCAACAAGCACATTGGCACCGGCACTTACCAGTCGCGGAGCGGTCTCCTGATTCACACCGCCGTCAACTTCAATAAGCGCCTCTGAACCTGTTTCCTGTATCAGCCGACGCAATCTGGCAACCTTTTCTATGGAATGCTCTATGAATTTCTGCCCTCCGAATCCGGGATTTACAGTCATAAGCAGGACCATATCGACATCATTGACAATATCCTCGAGAACACATACCGGCGTTGACGGATTCAATGTCACAGCCGCCTTCATTCCCTTTTCCTTTATTTCATGAATTACCTTGTGCAAATGAGTGCATGCCTCATAATGAACATTGAGCATGTACACCCCCATCTTTGCAAAACGGTCTATGAACTTTTCCGGATTGACAATCATCAGGTGGACATCAAGCGGTTTCACACTTTTGGCTGCCACTGCCTGCATAACAGGGAATCCCAAAGAAATATTAGGAACAAAAACGCCGTCCATGACATCCAGATGAATCCAGTCAGCCTTGCTGCTGTTCAACATCTCAATGTCTCTGTCCAGATTGCCGAAATCGGCTGAAAGAAGTGAAGGGGAAACGATTGTACTCATTTACTGGTTGTTGTGTCGGAACAAAGTTCCATGAGCAACGCCCAGTATGAAATCCAGCACCCCTTCTGAAGGTTGTCCATATGAGACTGAGCACAATGCCTTGCGCATCATGTCATCAAAAACCAATGAAGCAGATAAAGAAGAAGTAGAATTCTCATCCATAGGCGTTCCTGTTAAAGTTCGCTTTTATAACGCAAACTTATGAAGAATAGTATTTGAGAACGCCGATGTTTACATTTTTTAATATAAAAATCCCCCACTACACCAGAATTCCGCTTTCAACGGACATTCTGCGCATGTTCAGTATGGCATAGCGCATCCTTCCCAATGCGGTATTGATTGACACCCCGGTAATCTGGGCAATCTCCTTGAAACTCAAATCCTGATAATAACGCATGAACACAACCTCACGCTGAACGTCCGGCAGCATATCCACCATGCGACGGATGTCAGACAAGGTCTGTACATTGATCATTTCATCTTCTATGCTTGAATCAGAAAGCGATGCATCATTAAACATGTCATAAGAGGCTGCATCGCTGCTCACGGTGTTGTCATTTTTCTCCTGGCGGAAGCAATCTATCATAAGATTGTGAGCAATTCGAGTCAGCCATGCACCAAATTTCCCACTTGATGAATATGCACCCCTCTGAAGGGTGACTATGGCTTTCACAAAAGTTTCCTGAAAAATATCCTCGGCCTGCTCGCGGTTCCTGACAATGAAACTGATATAGGAATACAATTTATCCTTGTAGCGTGACAGCAGAACATCGAATGCCTTTACATTACCGTTTGAATATAGGCTGACCAGCATATCGTCAGTCATTGAATTCAAATTCTCCATTATTTGTCTATCTTCTTGATTCTTGGAGTATGGTTCTGTCTATAGGCAATAGTTTTATAGGGTTGATATTACGGTACAAATATCACGCATTTTCACATATCCAACAAACTATTTGTCATATTTAACATATCGGCGAGCAATTTCCGTATCACTCGAAACGGCAGGATTCATCAAACTGGCCTCCGCAAAGGAAGTCCCGCACAGCCATACGCTTGCGTCCCGACGCCTGTACCTGAAACAGGCGGATACCCTTTCCATCACCACAAACTACATCAATGAACTTTCTGCCGTCAGTATTGACCGAACCGGGATTTCCATGGCAGCCGACCGACATCCCGGCTTCCATGATTTTGAAATCCTGACACTCCCCTGCCCTGTTGACCATGACTGTCCACGCCGCCGGATATGGAGACATGCCACGAATAAAATCAAACACTTTGCGTGCAGGCTGATTCCAGTCAATACGACAGGTTTCCTTGAATATTTTCGGAGCAGGCTTCAGTGCACCGTCTCCGACAGACTGCTGACTAACTGTCCTGACTTGTCCGTCTATAATGTCCCAGGTCGTGCGGCATATGAGTTCGGCTCCTGTTTCCATAAGCCGGTCATGTAGAGTCCCCGCATTGTCTGAATCTGCTATTTGGACTTTTTCCTGATGAATGATGTCACCTGTGTCTATATCGTGTTTGAGAAAGAAAGTGGTAACGCCCGTTTCAGTCTCACCGTTAATTATAGCCCAGTTTATAGGTGCTGCGCCACGATACTGAGGCAGAAGCGATGCATGAAGATTGAATGTGCCCATAGGTGGCATATTCCATACTACCTCAGGAAGCATTCTGAACGCAACCACAATCTGAAGTCCGGCATTCAGAGCCTTCAATTCAGCCAGAAAAGCCTCGTCCTTCAGTTTCACGGGCTGCAGCACCGGAATGCCATATTCTAATGCGCATTTCTTGACCGGGCTTGATTGCAGGACACTTGCATGGCGACCGATAGCCTTGTCAGGCATGGTAACCACACCGACTATATTGTAACCTTCTTCAACAAGTCTTCTGAGACAGAATTCCGCAAATTCCGGAGTTCCCATGAACACAATTCTCAAATCATTCTTTTCCATCATCATTCATCTGAGAGTTCCAGCAACACATCCCTGTATGCTCCAAAAATTTTAGACTTTGATACAAAACCGACATAACAGCCGTTTTCATCCTCGACAGGCAGATTCCACGCTCCAGTCTCATCAAACTGTTTCATGACAGCATCCATGGTATCAGAGACCGACAGCCTTGCCGGAGGCAGTTCCATAAGTTTCTGAACCTTGAAACGTTTGTACAGTTCAGGTCTGAACATTATGTTTCTTATACTGTCCAGGCTCACGACCCCGACCAGACGGCCGTTTTCGTTTACGACAGGGAACAAATTGCGTTTTGAGCGGGCAATTATTCTGACAAGCTGTCCCAGATACATATCGGGGCGCACAGGTTTGAATTCTGTTTCAATAATATTCGACATGCTCATCAGCAACAGAACCGACTGGTCCTTGTGATGGGTCATAAGTTCGCCCTTCTGCGCCAGACGCATAGAGTAAATGGAATGTTTCTGAAAAACGCGTACTGTCAGATATGACACAATGGACACCATCATAAGAGGCAGGAACATTGAATAGCCTCCTGTCAGTTCCGCAATCAGGAAGACTCCGGTAAGCGGTGCATGCATGATTCCGGACATAAGGCCGGCCATTCCGAACAAAGCGAAATTCTGAGCGGACAAATCAGAATTGGGGAATGCCAGAATCACCAGTTGTCCATAAAGGAATCCTGCCAGACATCCAAGGAAAAGACTTGGTGCGAATATGCCTCCGCATCCGCCGCCGGCATTAGTTGCAGTCGATGCGAACACTTTAGCCAGCATTACCAGAGCCACATACAGAAGCAGATGTCCGTTCTTCTGGAAAACTGAGCCTTCAAGAATAACGCTGTCATCTCTGTTCATGTCCAGAATAGCATTGACAGTATCGTACCCTTCACCGTACAACGACGGGAAAAAGAATATCAGAAGGCTTAGCAGCGCACCACCAAGGACGAACTTCACCCATGGATTGCTGACGCGCGCGAAACGCGTTTCAAGCCAGTGCATTGTCTGCGAAAAATACAACGACACGAGCCCGGCCATCACACCGAAGACAAGTGCATACGGAATACTGGAAAGGCTGAATTCGTGAGCCGATGCGAACGAGAACAGCGAATCGGTTCCAGTCACGAGATATGATATGGTAGCCGCTGTAACTGATGACACCAGCAATGGTAACAGAGAACCCATGCTCAAATCGAACATAAGCACTTCAAGCACAAAGACCAGTCCGGCAATCGGAGCCTTGAAGATTGCGGCAATTGCTCCAGCCGAGCCACAGCCCACCAGCAGCATCAGGGTCTTGTGCTCCATATTGAACATGCGTCCTATATTGGAGCCTATCGCCGAACCGGTCAGCACAATTGGAGATTCCGCACCCACCGATCCGCCCATACCAATGGTAATGGCACTGGCTATGACCGATGAATACATGTTGTGCGGCTTTATCCGTCCGTTCTTTTTCGATATGGCATACAGTATTTTTGTAACGCCATGGCCTATATCGTCACGAATGACATACCTGATGAACAGTCCGGAAAGAAAGATACCAATGACAGGGAACAGCAGCAGGCCGTAATTGTAGCCTCCGGAAACAAGTCCGTTGCGAAGCAGACCGTGAATAACTTCTATGATTTATTTCATCAGCAGTTCTGCCAATGCTGTAGCCACACCTACAACAAGTCTCAGTATAAGGATAAACTGTCTTTGACGGATATGTTCATCCTTCCAGTTGTTGAATCTTTCCAACAGGCTCAGTTTTTCACCTATTTCCGACATGCTTACTCCCTGATAACTTTTACAAGTCCGCCCGATCCCAGTTTCACAATACTTGAAGCGCTGGCTTTCGAGTTGTCATCCTGTCTGTATGCAACCACATAGTCAACACCTTCAAGTATCTGCTTTGAAACCTCAGCAAAACACTGCGGCGACGGTTCTCCGCTGATATTGGCCGATGTGGAAACCACAGCACCACCAAGACGTGCACACAGATCACGCGAGAAAGACTCACGCGTAATGCGGATACCTGCACTTCCATCCTGGGCGACAAGTTCGGGAGCCAGATGTCTGACATTGTCATAAATGATTGTGACAGGTTTCTCAGACATGTCCATAAGGTCATATGCCACATCAGGAATGTCAGGAACATAATACCCAAGTTTGGCGTCACTGTCCAGCAGCGAGAGCATCGACTTGGAATCACTTCGACGCTTGAGTTCAAATATGCGCCGTACAGCCTGGGAATTGGCCGCATCACAGCCTATACCCCATATGGTATCGGTCGGATACAGGATAATTCCGCCCTGGCGCATAACCTCGACAGCCTTTTTCAGGTCTTCATCATATATCGGCTTTGCCATAATCAGAATTCGCTTGTAAAATGGAATTTGATATGTTTGAAATCAATCTGAGCCATCTGCAGAACATAGCCGCTGTCAGCAAGGAAAACGTCACGTCCCTCAATGTCAGTAGCCATAAACTGATATTTGCGTTTTTTGAACGCCTCCAGTTCCTGTTCGTCATCGCTCTCAATCCAACAGGCCTTGTAAAGGCTTGCAGGTTCCCAGCGGCATGTGGCACCATATTCATGTTCCAGACGATACTGAATAACTTCAAACTGCAGCTGTCCGACCGTGCCTATGAGTTTTCGGCCATTGAACTGATTGACGAACATCTGCGCCACGCCCTCGCCCATCAGCTGGTCAATGCCTTTGGCAAGTTGCTTGGCCTTCATCGGGTCAGAGTTCTCTATATATTTGAACATTTCCGGCGAGAAGCTTGGCAGCCCTTTGAAATGCAGTTTTTCGCCCTGCGTCAGAGTATCACCAATCTTGAAGTTTCCAGTATCAGGAAGACCGATGATGTCGCCCGGCCAGGCCTCTTCAATTGTGCTCTTCCTCTGCGCCATGAACTGCGTGGGCGAAGAAAAACGCAACGTCTTGTCCAGACGCACGTGATAGTACGGCTCATTTCTTTGAAACCTGCCGGAACAGACTTTGCAGAACGCAACCGACGAACGGTGGTTCGGATCAATGTTTGCGGTTATCTTGAATACGAAACCTGTAAACTTTTCATCCTCGGGATTGACCTGACGTTCAATCGCCTGTGTAGGCCGAGGGCTCGGTGCTATTTTGACAAAACAGTTCAGCAGTTCCTGTACGCCGAAATTGTTCAGGGCCGAGCCGAAAAACACCGGTGCCAGCTGGCCGTCAAGATATGCCTGATGATCAAACGGCTCATAGACGCCATCAATAAGTTCCAGGTCCTGACGCAGTTTGGCAGCATTCGCGTCTCCCACATGAGCTTCAAGATCACTGCTGTGAATGTCTACGGCAACCCGTTCTGTCACCATCTGTTTGTTAGGGGTAAACAGATTGAGCTGTTGCTCATAAATATTGTAAACACCTTTGAAACGGGCGCCCTTCTCTATCGGCCAGCTTAAAGGGCGGACATGAATTTTGAGTTCCTCTTCAAGTTCGTCAAGCAGATCGAACGGATCATTGCCTTCGCGATCCAGTTTGTTCACGAATACAATGACCGGAGTGTTGCGCATGCGACAGACCTCCATCAGTCTTCGCGTCTGCATTTCAACGCCTTTCGCACTGTCAATCACTATTATGACACTGTCAACTGCAGTCAGAGTACGAAACGTGTCTTCGGCAAAATCCTGGTGGCCGGGAGTGTCCAGAATGTTTATTTTGTAGCCTTCATAGTCAAATTCCATAACAGAAGTGGTAACTGAAATACCACGCTGCTTCTCAATGTCCATCCAGTCACTGGTGGCTGTCTTGCGAATCTTATTTGACTTTACGGCACCGGCAACCTGTATCTGTCCGCCGAATAAAAGGAATTTCTCAGTGAGTGTTGTCTTACCCGCATCCGGGTGTGAAACAATTGCAAATGTTCTTCTTCTGTCTATTTCTTCCATAATCAGTCCAAATCCAGCCTGCCTTCCTTATCCTCACGATAATATGAAGCAAGCATGGCAATCATTCTTGATATTGTGTCAACCGCCTGGGCAGTTGCGTCACCAACGGTTTTCTTTTGAAGTCTCAGCATCCAGACGCCGTACATCAGTTCAAAGCAGTCGTACAATTCATTGTTACCGGCGCTATGGTTTTTTGCACGGAATTCGACAATGAACGGCAATGCCTTGTAATAGGCATCACTGTATTCCTGCTTTTTTCCGCTGTCCAACAGCCTGGTATGGAGGTCTGACAACATGACCAGCACATTCTCATTGACCTGCAGATGTCCTTTTTCCACTTTTCCCTCACGGCGCATCATGTCCGCGATGTCCGCATACCACTGTTTCCATGTCTGACACTCCTTTTCAGGGCGGCCGCTGCTTTTTATAACAGCATCATACAGTCTTTCAGGATCAAGACCCACTGCACGGACGCTGTCTTCCACCTGCCACATATACAGCAGATATTCAGCTATATTGTTTTTTCTAAGTTCCTCAGAAACGAACATGTTATCCAATCATCAATATTACAAACCATCCTACCGCAGCAACAATAAGCAATGTGCCAAGGACTCTGTTTATCATCCATATTCCACGCAAATCGAAACGGTTTCTCAGTTTGTCAATCAGGAAGCTCAACAGCAGCCACCAGACAACATCACCAGCAGCACAGAACAGCAGCGATTCGGCTTTTTCAAAAAACGGGAAGTTGTCAAACGGCAATGAAAAAAAGGCAAACAGCCCCATATATATGAAGACAACCAGCGGATTGACAATGGCCACCAGGAATCCTGACAGAATATTCTGCCAGAAGAAATCCTTCCGAACCGGCTTGGCCTGTTTTTCTTTTGCCAAAGGATTGTTTCTGATTGTGGAAATGCCAAATACCAGCAGCAAAAGGCATCCGGTGAGTTTTACAATCATTGCAATCCTGGGATTTTCCAGATAGCCCAGAACAAGAGACAATCCCATCATTGTGACGGCAATGTATATGATATCGCTCAAAGTGACACCAAGGCCTGTCAGGAAGCCGCCCATCCGTCCCTTGTCCAGAGTCCTGCGTATGACAAGCACCCCCGACGGTCCGGTCGGGGCTGCGCCAAGCAATCCCACGGCCATCGCCTTGACTATGAATGATGCCGACAATGTCACTGGACTCAGAATCTGCGTGAACCAATCCCTATTCTCAAACCGACATTCGCAACGACCGAGAATCCGTCAAGTGGTATGTATTGCGGATTAAGACGCAGCGATCCAGCCTCAACATCCGCGAACAGATGGAACATCAGAGCATGCAGGTTGACGGCACCGCCGAAACTAGTGCCCAGATTTGAGAAGGCCATATTGCCCGACATCTCAAGAACCCTTCCAAGCCGCATATTTACCGACGACCTGGCCTCCTTGAGTTCATTCATACCTTTTCTAACGGTGACAAGTTCACCGAATGACAGCCATTCCGCTCCCGGAATGCCGTATTGTGCGGCAAGCCTTACTGTCGGATCAAATGTATTCCTGACAGTTGTATTCTGCTGTTCCGTAAACCTTGCCATCTCTTCAAATTCATCGGCCATATTGACAGTTTCATCTCCTTGAGTGAAACCGTTGAATTCCACACCGTTGCCTTTCCGGGTTTCAAGAATCTGCACATCTTTCCATGTCATGGCACCAAGGTCCGTAACCGATGCAGACACCTTCAGTCCCGGAACAATATCATTCAAATCATATTCCGCCCCAAGATCAAAGGTAACACCATATCCCTGCGGATGCTTGTAGTCCTCTATTTCAATATCCGATTCAATACCGTCTATCTTTCCGTCTTCATCCAATACCAGACGCGTTTTCTGCACATCCATCATCACTGTAGCACTGGAATTCACCATCCACTTGTCTGGACCGATGCTTGCGTGAAGATTGTCGATATTGACTTTCGCATAGGCCGCTCCTACAAGGACATTGGTGGAAACGCCAACCTTCAGATTCCTGGCAGGCTCGAACTGAAAGCCCACGGCTGTCTGCAGATAATTTGTGGATACAATGCTCAAATCGTTTATATCATACTCACCCTTTGCCATTCCGGCCTTCATGAATGCGAACATGTCATCCGGTATCGATACATTCTGCAGACTTCTCAAACGGCTGTCCAGCCAGAAGTACCATTTGGGGCCACCGAAGCCCAGGCCGAAAATGTCAACATCAAGATTCGCATTCAACCTCACGACTTCGGGCAGGTCTGAAAGAAAGTCTTCAGGAGCTATATCACCGCTCATGAATGTTGTCAACGAACCGGGTTTTGATTCCGACTCATAAAGAAAATTGCTCAGACCGACATTCATATTCGACTCGATACCTGTCGATCCTAAAGCGGGGAATGCAACGAACGCCCTCTGTGGAGTAAGCGCCGGATTCAGGCGATAGCGGTCATACGATCCTGAAAGAAAATACGACGAACTTGACTGAGCCAGGCAACCGGAACCTGCTGCAACACAAAAAAGGGTTGCAAGGACAGTACTGAAAAAAATATGCGGTTTCATCTTCTATCTGAATTTTCGTTCAACATTGAATTACTTTTTCCCGTCGTCATCGTCAGTTTCCGACAGGTCTATTTCAAGACCGTCTTCAAAAGCCATAAAGATGTCCTTAACCAGAATGAATCCGGAAGTCTTCAGAGATTTCTCGCCGGGAGTACCGTCATCAGCCACACATTTTGCCGAAAAAATGAAACCGTCAAGCTTTTCAATACCACCATCCGTGATTGAAAGACCAAATCCGACGGTATCGGTTTTCACTTCATTTTCATTGCCGGCAGGAATGACAACAGGATCAATGCCGATCTCTTCCAATTCTTTACCGAGGGAATCAATCGCCATGACGCTCAGTTCAATGCTGAATGGAACCGAACTTACATATTTTGCTTCCAATCGCGCAGAAGACTGGCTGACATAATCCGTCACGTCTTTCAAATCTTCCGCCAGACCGTCTATCGTATCGGTATACACAATTGTCATAGCGTCAAAAGACAATGGAATGGTTATGTCATAGTCTCCGGATATTGATATGTCATTGAAAGCGAATGTAGTTTCCTCATTGCCGTCAACATATGTATTCAGGTTGAACGATATGGAATCAGGCATACGGGCAACCAGCAGAGGAAGATTGCTCACCTGCACCGGAATCGTATCATCACCGGTCACAGAAGGCAGATCGGCCGAATACAGCAGTATAGTGAAGGAACGGCTGTCTTCAGCGGGCGAACAGGCCGGAATTGTAAAGTCTCCATTATCGGGCGTTACAGCACAGTTCGGAATTACAACTCCATCCCTGTCTTTTGATGATGCGGACAGTGACACATTGAATTCAATTCCGGATGTCGTGTTCATGTTCAGGGCAATCCTGATATCGTTAATCGACAGACAGTTTTCCGGATCATACAGGAAATCCAGATCATCTCCCAACGACAATGCTACAGACTCTGATACCGGCTCTATTTCAGGATTCGCCACGCCTGTAATTGAAGCGATGGAAAAGTCACCGACAGCCATTTCAAAATTCAATTCGGTTTCCTGAATGTCAGTTGACAGAAGAGATTCTCCGGAAACCGTCATATAGCCTGAAATCATGATCATTTCCTTGTCTATTACAAGTCTGGTATCGGAATCCTTCCGTATAGGGTTGGTCTTGAAGTCAAGTCCGGTAACCGACAGGCCGTTTACAACGAAACCGTTTCCTGACGCAGAAAATTCCTCCGGCAAGATATCGCCCTGCACCGTGAGCGTGTGACTGATGGGGTCAAAAGTCACACGACTGTCCTGGCCGGAATACGACATGTTCAGGAAATCGGGGAAAACCGTCTGGAAGCCGTCCACCCTGACACCTGTGACAGACTGTGGAAGATTTGAGAATTGCAATGAGCATGACATGTCTGCCGGTTGCACAAGACACGCCTCCGATATGGAAGACACGCAATCATCCACAGGAACATCAATGTTGATTTCTGATGAATCCCTGACTATTGCCTGAAATGCGGGAACCGGCAATCCGACCAATGGTGTGTTGAAACTTGGAACGATTACAGGAACGTAAAGTTCGCCGATACTGACCTCGACAGGATCAATTTCATAGATAACATCATCAATATCACCGCTGACGCAGAGACCAATAATCCCGTCATCGAGAAGTTTTACCGGCGAATCTGCATCATCGCCCACATTGAGAAGCGAATCAAGCCATATCGTATCCAATGTTCCGATAGGAATAAAAAGCCCTCCATCACCAAGTTTCATGTCAAGGCTGAGATCTTTGTCAAGATCAAGCGTGTCATCAATGGAAATGCAGGACCAGAGTACAAGGACTGAAAGCACAGCGTACCCAAGAGTCACAAGTTTGGTCTTCATAGTCTTTGTTTTTTATAAAATAATAATGTACAAAGGTACAATTATCACATAATTTCCCAAAGTTTCGAACTCCATTTTTCAGAATCAGGCACAAAAAAAAGCCGTTGCTGCACGCAACGGCCGGTTTGTCGGATTGGTCCGGATTCAGAACGGCACATCGCCGCTGCCGGGCTGAGGCTGCTGCACCTGTTGGGGCTGGGCGGCAGCCGCATCCTGTTTTGCAGGACGCGATGAGAGCATTTCCATATTATCAACATAGATTTCGGTCACATAATGTCTGTTCCCGTTCTGATCTTCATAATTTCTGTTACGCAGGCTGCCCTCCACATAGATCTTATCACCTTTGCGTACGTACTTTTCAACGGTTTCAGCCAGTCCGCGCCAAAAGACCAGATTATGCCAATCTGTTCTGTCCGGGACCTGAGTGCCGTTCTGAGCCACATATCCCCTTTCCGTCGTAGCCAATGAAAGGTTAGCCACACAAACGTGGTTGTCAAGATATCTCACATCAGGATCCTTGCCCACGTTTCCAATCAAAATCACTTTGTTTACTGACATAGTAAAATAGGTATTAAAAATTATCGCAGCAAATATATGGACGAAGAAGTGTGTTTCCAAATGGAATTCACAATTTTTCATCGGCCTTGAAAAGTTTTATTTTTCCACAAAAATGATTGAAATGTTTTTATTGTCATTGGAATAGACTATCTTTGCAACCCGTTGAAAAGCAAAGAGCAAACATTATTACATTTATTTGACTATATGACTAAAGCAGATGTTGTAAACCAGATTGCCCAGAAGACAGGCCTTGACAAGACCGATATTCTGACATGCGTTGAAGGATTCATGGAAGTGGTTAAGGAATCTCTTGTCAATGACGAGAACGTTTATCTTAGAGGATTCGGAAGTTTCATCACCAAGAAGAGAGCTGCAAAGGCTGCCCGCGATATACTCAAGAACACCACAATCACAGTTCCTGAGCACAAGATTCCGGCATTCAAACCGGCCAAGACTTTTGCAATTTCAGTTAGAAAGTGATAATTAACCTTTAATATTTGAAACCATGCCTAGCGGAAAGAAGAAAAAAAGACATAAGATGTCTACGCACAAGCGTAAAAAAAGACTGAGAAAGAACAGACACAAGAGCAAGTAACTGTCTTTTTCAATTATCCGTAGAACAAACTTGTCGTACGCATTTTCAAGCGCCAGGTTTGTTCTTTGCTTTATTTTCCAGCACACCGACCAGCCACACATTATGACAAGCGAACTGACGGTATACGTACAACCCGACAGAATTCAGATAGCCATCACCGAAGACGGGAATCTGGTTGAATACCAGAACGAGAACAGGGAGATGACATTTGCTGTCGGCAACATGTATCTTGGAAGAGTCAAGAAACTCATGCCGGGACTGAATGCATGTTTTGTTGACATAGGTTCTGAAAAGGAGGCATTCCTCCACTATCAGGACCTGGGTCCGTCATTCCTTTCCATGCAGAAGTTGCTGGGACAGGTACGAAGCAACAGGAAAAGGTTGTTTCCTTTTGCGAAAGCACAGAATGTAGAGTTCAACGAAAAGGAAGGCAACATTTCAACTGTATTGCAACAAGGTCAGGAAATCATGGTTCAGGTGGCAAAGGAGCCCATCTCGACCAAAGGACCAAGGCTTACAGGCGAAATTTCATTTGCCGGACGTTTTCTGGTACTGATTCCTTTCTCGGACAAAGTGTCAGTATCATCAAAAATCAAGGCCAACGACGAGCGCGCAAGGCTAAAACAGCTTGTAACAAGCATCAAGCCCAAGAACTGCGGTGTAATAGTCCGCACTGTTGCAGAGGGGAAACGCGTTGCGGAATTGGATAATGAACTTGGAATACTGTATCGTCGCTGGGAAGACAGTCTGGCTTCAGCCCAGAAGGCCGAGAAACCGGCCACACTGATATACGAAGAAACAAGCAGAACAATAGCCATTCTGCGCGATATGCTCAATTCGTCATACGAGTCAATACACTGCAATGACGAGAAAACCTACAATGAGATACGCGATTATGTAGGATTGGTAGCGCCTGACAGCCTGAAAATAGTCAAGTTGTACAAGGGTGAGCTGACAATTTTCGACCATTTCGGAATAACGAAGCAGATAAAGTCTTCGTTCGGACGGGTAGTGTCGTATAAGAGCGGAGCATATCTGGTAATAGAACATACGGAAGCGCTTCATGTTGTCGATGTGAACAGCGGCCATCGTGTCAAGAAAGACAGTTCACAGGAGGAGAATGCGCTTGAAGTCAATCTTGGCGCAGCCGACGAACTTGCCCGCCAATTGAGACTGCGTGATATGGGCGGCATTATTGTAGTGGACTTCATAGACATGGATCTGCCCGAAGATCGCAAAGCCCTTTACGACCGGATGTGCCAGAACATGGAACGCGACCGCGCCAAGCACAACATCCTTCCATTAAGCAAATTCGGGCTCATGCAGATAACACGCCAGCGCGTGCGTCCGGTTATGGATGTTCCCGTTGACGAGACCTGTCCGACCTGTTTCGGCAAAGGCACCATCAAACCGTCAATTCTGTTCACAGACCAGTTGGAAAGCAAGATTGCCTGTCTTTGCAAAAGCACAAAATCATTCAAACTCTTTGTCCACCCCTACGTTTACGCATACATTGACAAAGGATTCATTTCAATTAAACGTAGATGGAAAGCGCGTTACGGTCTGGGCATCAAAGTCCTGCCTGACCAGAACCTGTCATTTCTGGCATATCGTTTCACCGACACCAATGGAAACGAGCTTGACATGAAGGAAGAGCATGACATTATCTGACCGTTGTTCAGTCAGAAGGTGAAAACAGGGCAGACTCATCTCAATTTGAGAACCTGTCCCACAGACGGACGGCCACCTTTTTCAAATCCATTGCGTCTTACAAGACTTTCCAGCCGTATTCCATATTTTTGCGAAACGGACCACAGGCTGTCATCCGGGCCGACCACATGCGTGGCGGAATTCCTATCGGCACGCAATTTCTTTTTTTCTATATAGATAGGCGTTCCCTCAGCAACAGTCATTCCACGTTTCAAGTCATTGTACCTTCTGAGCCGCAAGGCAGGTATATCCAATTGTTCCGATATGCCGTTCAAGGACATTCCTGCCACTGCCTTCACACACATCACACCATTTACAGCAGTCACTCTGAGACCGCCAGCCGCAGCATCTGCCGTCATCCTATCATCAGCAGACCCCCGGCCTCTCTTCTTATCGGTCGAAACATCAAACGCGTCAAGGCCGTACCGTTCTATAATTTCTATAAGTTTGTCCGCATAAACGGGGCTCGTTGCATAACCGGCAGTCTTAAGCCCCTTGGCCCAACCTTTATAATCCGTAGGTTTAAGTTCAAAAAGGAATGCATAGCGTTTGCCATTCTTCAGGAACAGAGAATGGTCGCGGAATGATTCAGCTGCGGTCTCATAACACCTGAAGCACTCGTTTTTTCTGTCATCATCCTTGTATGTCCTGCCACCGCTCCAATCCGAATGGCATTTGATGCCGAAATGATTGTTACACCCTGACGCAAGGGTACTGCGGCCGGCATCAGATTCCAGCAGGCCCTGCGCAAGAGTGATGCTGGCAGGAATGCCGAATTCTTCCATTTCAGCACGTGCTATGTCAGAATACCGGTTAATATATTTGGAAGCGGCATCGGTACCCTTGATATCAGGTTGGACATCGGACCCGATTGAACGCACAGAACTGTCTGATTTGACAACCGCAATGTCATTCATCGTTCCGCATGCGGAAAGGACACCTGTCAGAAGCACCATGATTTGAAGGCTGCGTATGTATTGCATGTGAAATGGTTCTGGTTACTTGCAACAAAAATAAGTCAAAATATCCACATTCAGACCAAATTGTTCTGCCACAGTGTCACAAGAGTTATTCTGGCATGCCATTTGCTGATAAGCAGTCAACAATACAAACCGATGAAAAAGAATAGGAAAACGGTCAATAAGATGGCAGATCAGGAAGATGAAATGAAACAGGAAAAACCTGAATGCGGACAGGAGCAGCAGGAAGAACAGAATCAGGAAAACAGTCTGGAAGTGCAACTGGAACAGGCAAACGCGCAATGTACTGAACTCCAGGACAGGCTTTTGCGGCAGATGGCCGAATTTGACAATTTCCGCAAGCGTACAATCAAGGAAAAAGCCGAACTCATTGTCAATGGTTCAGCTGGCATTGTCACCGACATTCTGCCGGTAATTGACGACCTTGAACGTGCCGTAAGCAATTCAAGGAAAGCCGATGACTACAATGCGTTATGCGAAGGTATCGAACTGATTTACAATAAGCTGATGCATATTCTGAAACAGAAAGGTGTCAAAAAGATCAGCCCCAAAAACGAACCGTTTGATGTTGATTTTCACGAAGCCATAGCCATGATACCGGCACCCGATGAACAGTCCAAGGGAATGGTGCTTGACTGTGCGATAGACGGTTACATGCTGAACGACAAGGTACTGCGTCATGCTAAAGTGGCAGTCGGCCAATAACAACCAAATCACTTTCAAGTCATTATGGCAAAAAGAGACTATTACGAGGTGCTTGAAGTATCCAAAAGCGCAAGCGCCGATGAGATAAAAAAGGCATACCGGAAACTTGCCATCAAATACCATCCCGACAAGAATCCGGGAGACAAGGAAGCCGAAGAAAAGTTCAAGGAGGCTGCCGAAGCATACGGAGTTCTCAGCGATCCGGACAAGCGGGCAAAGTATGACCAGTTCGGCTTTGACGGTCTTAACGGAGCATCAGGATTCGGTGGAGGCGGTTTCAGTGGCCAGGGAATGTCAATGGATGACATTTTCTCAATGTTCGGCGACATTTTCGGAGGCGGCGGAAGCGGCTTCGGAGGGTTTGGCGGTTTTGGCGGCCGCAGCCGGCAGCGCGGTGAGCGCAAGTCACAGGGATCGGACATTAGAATTTCCGTCCCCCTGACTCTCGAAGAAATAAACACAGGAGTAACCAAGAAGTTCAAGCTCAAGAAACTTGTTCCATGTTCCCATTGTCATGGGACAGGAGCCAAAGAAGGCACAAATGCCGAAACCTGCCCTGACTGCCACGGAACAGGAACGGTATTACGCACCCAGCAGAGTTTCTTCGGAATGGTACAGACACAGACGGTCTGCCCACGATGCGGAGGCGAAGGAAAAATCATAAAGGAAAAGTGTCCCCATTGCTCTGGCGACGGCGTAGTCTATGGCGAAGAAATTGTAGAAGTGACAATTCCCGCCGGCGTACAGGAAGGTATGCAGTTGTCGGTCGAAGGCAAGGGTAATGCCGGCAAGCACAACGGGTATAACGGCAATCTGCTCATTCTGATTAAAGAACAGCAGCACAAGGATCTTGTCCGCGACGAAAATGACCTTGTTTATAATCTGCTTCTCAGTGTACCTCAGGCAAGTTTGGGCGGAGCAGTTGAAGTCCCGACACTTGACGGAGCCGTGAAAGTCAAAATAGAACCGGGAACACAGCCCGGCAAAATGCTCAGGCTTCGCGCCAAAGGACTTCCGGAACTGCGCAGCAACAATCGCGGAGACCTGATTGTGAATATCAGTGTGTACATACCCGAAACTTTATCAAAAGACGAAAAGGCGGCAATGGAAAAATTCGGACAGTCAGGCAATTTTACACCCAGCCTTTCCATCAAAGAGAAGATTTTCAAAAAATTCCGCAGTTACTTTGACTGATGCAGATGGATTATGACCAGGCGGTAAACTGGCTTTTCACCCGTACCCCGCTGTTCCAGAACACCGGAGCCGGAGCATACAAGGAAGGCCTGGATAACACTATAGCTCTGGACCGCCATTTAGGCAGCCCGCACAGATTGTTCCAGACAGTTCATGTAGCCGGAACAAACGGAAAAGGCAGCGTATCACATACAATTGCCGCAGCCTTACAGTATTCCGGGCTGAAAGTCGGTCTGTACACATCGCCGCACCTTGTTGATTTCAGGGAAAGAATCAGGATAGACGGCGTGCCCGTAAGTCAGGAATTCGTGACAAAGTTCGTGAATGACAATCTTGAGTTCCTTGAAGAACTGCATCCTTCATTTTTTGAAGTGGCCACAGCAATGGCATTCAGCTGGTTCGCCATGGAAAAGGTTGATATTGCAGTTATCGAAACCGGCTTGGGCGGACGGTTGGACTGCACAAACATAATAACCCCGAAGTTAAGTGTCATAACCAACATTGGTTTTGACCACATGCAGTTCCTTGGCAATACGCTGGAAAGCATAGCCGGAGAAAAAGCCGGAATAATCAAACATGGCATTCCTGCAGTCATCGGAGAAGACTGTCCGGAGACCCGGAACGTATTTCAGGAAAAAGCGGATAAGGAAAGCGCTCCAATCATTTTCGCACAAGATGATTGTAAAATAATTTCAGCAAAATTCCAAACCTCTGGCAACGTCATCTACGAAACATCATACATAGGAAAACTGGAAGGGTGTCTTGCCGGTTTCTGCCAGGAGAAGAATGCCAACACCATTCTGCATGCAATTGACTGTCTTCGCAAGCAAGGTTATGAAATAAGTGACAGCGACATCAGAAAGGCCTTTTCCAATGTCTGTAAAGCAACAGGGTTGTCGGGCCGATGGCAACAGCTTGGAGAACATCCGCTGATAATCTGCGACACAGGTCACAACAGTCATGGAATCCGCTATACGGCGCGCCAGCTTGAATCGATAATGTCTGCCGATCACTTCGGGACCATGCGAATTGTCATGGGTATGGTTGGCGACAAAGACATTGACAATGTGCTTAGGCTCATGCCCACGAATGCAGTTTACTACTTTACCCAGGCGTCTGTCGAGCGCGCAATGAATGTAAACGATTTTCAACATAAAGCATCAGGCCACGGTCTGCAAGGACAGGCTTTCAGTTCTGTAGCCGAAGCTTTCCACGCCGCCAGGAAAGACGCATCGGCCGACGATATGATTTTCATTGGCGGCAGCACATTCGTCGTGGCCGATTTGCTCAGAATGCCGGAGTTTTCAGATATCTGACCGGATTTTTATTCCATTAGGCTTGCAGTTGCGTTTTTTTTTGGTTTAATTTGCGAGGTTATACCCCAATTAGACCAATTAATGCATAAATATACTGCAATGAATAACTTTTTTGTAGAGAACAATCTGTCCGGCCTCAAAAGACAGGATTTCCAGAAAACAGTCCAGGGCAAGCAGACCGACCTGTTCATTCTCAAGAACAGCAAAGGTGCTGAAATCGCAATAACAAATTACGCAGGAGCACTGCTTTCCGTCATGATGCCAGACCGCAACGGCAAGATGGAAAGTGTAGTTTGGGGACACGACAGCATCGACCATGTCATGGAAAGTCAGGAAACATATCTCAGTGTCCTGATAGGCCGTTATGGAAACCGCATCGCAAAAGGCAGGTTCACAATAGACGGCCAGGAATACAGACTGGCAACCAACGACGGTCCGAACAGTCTTCACGGAGGTCCGACCGGTTTTCACAAACGCGTGTTTGACGCAGAACAGACCGACGCCCGGACTTTAAAGCTGCATTATCTCTGCAAGGACGGCGAAGAAGGTTTCCCTGGAAATCTTGATGTCAACGTTACATATCGTCTGACCGATGAGAACGAACTGGTCATTGAATACGAAGCCACCACAGACAAAAAGACCGTGGTATGTCTGACAAACCATGCATACTTTACCCTGAACGGAATGAAGAAAAATCCGGCAGACATTCTGGAT
Source organism: Bacteroidaceae bacterium (assembly GCA_024398755.1). Taxonomy (GTDB): domain Bacteria; phylum Bacteroidota; class Bacteroidia; order Bacteroidales; family Bacteroidaceae; genus Colenecus. The sequence continues at coordinate 88,693 of JAKSIQ010000001.1, forward strand.
TACGACCTGACCATAAATGCCGACCACTACATTCCAATCGATGACACATGCATTCCGCTCGGAAACATCGACAAGGTCGAAGGCACTCCGTTCGATTTCCGTGTCCCATTCAAGATAGGCAAACGCATTGACGAAGGCCAGCAGACCGCCAACGGTCACGGCTATGATCACTGCTGGGTCCTGAACAAGCGCGAACCCGGAGAACTGTCATTCGCAGTCAAATGTGTTGATCCGGCAAGCGGCCGCAGCCTTGAATGCTGGACCACCGAACCCGGTGTTCAATGCTACACAGGAAACTGGTGCTCAGGAAGCATCTGTGCCCATGGTTCAGACCTTCCACGCCGCTGTGCAGTATGCTTTGAGGCTGAGCACTTCCCTGACAGCCCGAACAATCCGCATTTTCCAAGCACCACGCTCAATCCTGGAGAAATATACTCACAGACAACCATCTACAGATTTGGAGTTGAAGAATAAATCCGGGGAATGGGCAACGACAGTCTGAAAAACAGATTCCAAGAGCAGTTTGGCCATGAATGCCGACTGTTTTTCTCGCCAGGACGCATCAATCTGATAGGCGAACACACCGACTATAACGCCGGATTCGTGTTCCCCGGAGCTGTAGACAAAGGCATAACACTTGCCATTGCACCAAACGGCACCAGCATTGTCAATGTGCTGGCAATTGATCTGGAAGGACAGCCGACATGCAGTTTTGATCTGGAGAACCCGCAGAAGCCAGAACAGAGGTGGGCCTGCTACGTATTCGGAGCATGCATGGAGATTGCAGCCAGAGGTTACGCCTGCAAAGGATTTGATGCTGCGTTCACTGGTGATATTCCACTTGGCGCCGGCATGTCTTCATCTGCAGCGATAGACTGCGTATTCGCTTACGCTTTGAATGTACTTTTCTGCAAGTCGGAAATCGACAGACTCGAAATCGCAAAGATAGGCCAGGCCGTTGAAAACAACTGGTGCGGACTGAACTGCGGAATCATGGACCAGTTCGCATCGGTCTTCGGGAAAAAAGGCCAACTGATAAGACTTGACTGCCGTTCGCTTGAGTATGAGTATTTTCCGTTCAATCCGGTCGGTTACAGTCTGGTGCTGGTCGATTCATGCGTCAAGCACATGCTTGGAGGCGAATATAACGAGCGACGCAAGAGTTGCGAGACGGCGGTCGCTGCAATTGCAGCGCGCTGGCCTCAGGTCAGATCGTTGCGTGATGCCACACATGAAATGCTGGACTCAGTCCGTTCCGACATATCAGAAACAGATTTCCAGCGCGCTTCATATATACTTGATGAGAAGGAACGCGTACTTGAAGTATGCGGTTCGCTTGAAAAAGGAGATTACGAGAATGTGGGCCGATGCATGTACCATACGCATTGGGGCATGAGCAGGCAGTACGGTGCGAGTTGTCCCGAAACCGATTTTCTTGTCGGACTGGCCTCTGACTGCGGAGTCGCAGGCAGCCGCATTATGGGAGGCGGATTCGGTGGCTGCACCATCAATCTTATAAAGGATGGCATGCTGCCGGCATTCATTGACATGGTAAAGCAGGAATACAAGGACCGTTTCTCAATTGAACCTAAAATATACAATGTCACTATAGGTGACGGTACACGCGAAATATCAAATAAATAATCAACCAATAAACTAACAGACAAAATGAAAAAGAGTTCCATTATCCTGATGGCCGGAATGCTTGCAATGGCATCGTGCAATCAGAAGGATGCTGCTTCTGCAGAAGATTATCTCAACAAGGCTGATTTCCAGACTGAGTTCACCGGAAAGCAGACAGATCTTTTCAAACTGACCAATGCCAACAAGTGCGAAGTATGGGTAACCAATTTCGGTGCACGCATTGTCGCCATTCTGGTTCCTGACAAGGATGGCAAGATGCAGGATGTTGTCATAGGCTTCAAGAACATCCAGGATTACACCACATTGGCTAGTGACTTCGGTTCGACTGTAGGACGTTATGCCAACCGCATCAACCAGGGCAAGATTACTGTTGACGGCGTAACATACCAGCTTCCACAGAACAACTTCGGCCATTGCCTGCATGGAGGTTGCGATATAACCATTCCACAGGGCTGGCAGAACCTTGTATGGGATGTAAAAGAGGTATCAGACAATTCCATCACTCTTGTAATGAATGCACCTGACGGTGAAACCGCAAACGAAGCCGCAGGCATCGACGGATTCCCCGGCAATGTGGTTGCAACAGCCACATACACCCTCAATGACAACAATGCCATTGATATTGTATGGAAAGCCACTACAGACGCAAAGACTGTCATCAACATGACAAACCACAGCTACTTCAACCTGAACGGCGACCATTCATTGCCAATCACCAATCATATTCTGACTCTTGCAGCTGACAATTTCACCCCAGTTGACGACACCTATATGACGACAGGCGAAATAGCATCTGTTGAAGGCACACCGATGGATTTCAGACAGGGCCGCAGAATAGGTGAAGCTATTGAAGGTCTTGAAGGTGACGCCTTTGAAGACGTACAGCTCAGAAACGGAAACGGTTATGACCACAACTGGGTTCTGAACACCAAGGGTAACGACACACAGTGCTGCGCAAAACTGTACAGCCCGATTACCGGTATCTTCGTTGAGGTTTACACCAACGAACCTGGCATTCAGTTCTATTCAGGCAACTTCCTGGACGGTTCCGGCAACGACAAGCAGGGTAATCCTATGACTATCCGCACAGGCTGCTGCCTTGAGACCCAGAAGTTCCCGGACAGCCCGAACAAGTCAAATCTTGAAGGCTGGTACAGTGCAGAGCTCGAACCGGGCCAGGAATACTACAGCCACTGCATCTACCAGTTCGGTGCAGAATAATCAAACGCATTTATTAACCTATTATATAACAACAAATGTTATTACAATCAGTTTCAGTGTTGGAAGGCCTTAAAAACAACGGCTTTGCAACCATTGACTACATCGTAGTTATCGCCTATCTGGCACTCCTCATTTTCCTGGGATTTTTCCTCTCCCGCAGTAAGAACGGTAAAGAAAAGGACTCCAAGGACTACTTCCTTGCAGGTAACACCCTGACATGGTGGGCTGTCGGTGCCTCACTCATCGCCGCCAACATATCCGCCGAGCAGTTCATCGGCATGTCCGGTTCAGCTTATTCCGCAGGTATTGCAATTGCAGCTTACGAACTCATGGCCGCCGCCACACTTATCGTAGTCGGCAAGTTCCTGCTTCCTGTCATGATCGAGAAGAAGATTTTCACCATTCCGCAGTTCCTGCGTGACCGTTACAACCCCGGAACCGGTCTGGCCTTCTCAATCTTCTGGCTGTTCCTTTACATATTCATCAACCTGACATCAGTGGCATGGCTGGGTGCTCTTGCCATTGAACAGATTCTGGGTCTGCGCGGCTGCGTTCTCATGATTGGCAACGCTTCGATTTCAATCCGTCTGGTCATCATTCTGATTCTCTACATCATTGCAGGTGTATATTCAATCTACGGCGGTCTGTCATCAGTTGCATGGACCGATGTAATGCAGGTTACCTTCCTTGTAGGTGGTGGTCTGATTACCGCCTACGCCGCACTGAACGTAATCGCTACAAAGCTTGACCTTGACGGCGGTGCTCTTGCAGCACTTGGCAAGGTATTCCAGAGCATGAAGGAAGTACCCGGCGACACCCACTTCAACCTTGCCGTCCAGCGCAACGTCGGCATGTACCCGAACATTACCGATGACCCGTACTTCACACTTCCCGGCATCGCCCTTATCGTAGGTGCCCTGTGGCTGACCAACCTGGGTTACTGGGGCTTCAATCAGTACATCATCCAGAAGGGTCTTGCAGCAAAGAGCCTTTCAGAAGCAAAGAAGGGTATGATTTTCGCAGCCTTCCTGAAGATTCTGATTCCTTTCATCGTATGTATCCCTGGTGTATGCGCATTCTACATCAAGACACAGCAGCCTGAACTGTTCGCAAGTCTGGCAGGCGGCATCACTATCTCTGACGATGCATATCCGTTCCTTATCCGCAACTTCACCCCGGTATTTGTAAAGGGTCTGTCATTTGCTGCTCTTGCAGCCGCTGTCATCTCTTCACTGGCTTCAATGTTCAACTCGACATCGACCATCTTCACAATGGATATCTACAAGCAGTACATCAAGAAGGACGCTTCTGAAAAGTCTCTTGTAAACGTTGGCCGTATCACTTCTGTCGTAGCTCTGGTCATTGCCATGATTGCCGTTTATCCTATCATGGGCGGTGCTGATCAGGCATTCCAGATTATTCAGGAGTATTCAGGCTTCGTATATCCGGGCGTTGTGGTAATCTTCGGTCTGGGTCTGCTGTGGAAGCGTGCTTCAGGTCCTGCAGCCGTTGTTGCAGCCATCGGCACATTCTTCTTCTCAATACTGTTCAAGTTCCTGCTGCCGGAAGTTCCGTTCCTGCTGCGCATGGGTTACGTATTCCTGGTACTGGTTGCCATATTCGTTCCTATGTCACTGCTCAACAAGAACGGTCGTATTGAGGCTGAGAAACTTGACCAGCACACCATTGACACACAACTCAAGTGGTCACAGGTTCTGTTCATCGCAGCAGCCGTTTCATTTGTAGTATTCATTTGGGGTGTTTGCAACCCTGTACTGCGTTCATGGGGCTTTGAGGCAATGCTGTTCTTTGCTGCCATTCTGGGTGTTCTGGGTCTTTACCTGCGTTCAAACGCCAAGGACAAGTATCAGAATGCCAAGGCAGTCGGTATTGACCTGACTTTGTTCCGCACAGACCGCACCTTCAACATCGGTGCAATCTGTGTAATTGTAATTCTGGCTATTCTCTACGTATTCCTCTGGTAATATGTTGGAAGAACTTAAAGAAAAGGTGTTTCAGGCCAACCTTGACCTTGTGCGTCAGGGACTGGTAATATTCACCTGGGGCAACGTTTCGGGCATAGACCGTGAAAAAGGACTTGTAGTCATCAAGCCCAGTGGTGTAAGCTATGACGAAATGAAGGCGTCCGATATGGTTGTAGTCTCCCTCGAAACCGGCAAGGTTGTCGAGGGTGATCTCAACCCTTCGTCAGACACCCCGACACATCTGGTCCTGTACAGAGCATTCCCGAACATTCAAGGTGTTGTACACACCCACTCCACATACGCTACAGCATGGGCACAGGCCGGTATGGACATTCCTAACATTGGAACAACCCACGCCGACTACTTCTACAAGGATATACCTTGCACAGCCGACATGACTGAAACGGAAGTGAAGGGCGAATATGAACTTGAGACCGGTAATGTAATTGTGCGCCGTTTTGAAGGCATCAACCCGGATCACACGCCCGGCGTTCTTGTAAAGAACCACGGTCCGTTCTCCTGGGGAACAAGCCCTTCAAACGCAGTGTATAATGCAAAGGTCATGGAACAGTGCGCAAAAATGGCGTACATTTCATTCACTCTGAACCCCGGCACGACCATGAATCCTCTTCTCGTCGAGAAGCATTACATGCGCAAGCACGGCCCTAACGCATATTACGGACAGAAGAAAAAATAAATTTTTCCTTTGTCCGTCGGACCTTATACAGAGTAAGAACAATTAATTTGATGAATTATGTTTGACAATTATGAAATATGGTGGGTGACAGGTGCACAGCTTCTTTACGGAGGCGATGCCGTTGTCCAGGTGGACGGTCACTCAAAGCAGATGGTTGCCGGTCTGAACGAATCAGGCAACATTCCTGTAAAGATTGTATATAAAGGTACTGCCAACAGCAGCAAGGAGGTTGAAGAAGTCATGCTGGCCGCCAACAACGACAGCAAGTGCATAGGTATCATCACCTGGATGCACACCTTCAGCCCCGCCAAGATGTGGATCAAGGGCCTGCAGTCACTCAAGAAGCCTCTGCTGCATTTCCACACCCAGTTCAATCAGGAAATTCCATGGAGCACCATGGACATGGACTTCATGAACCTGAACCAGAGCGCCCACGGTGACATTGAATTCGGACATATATGCACACGCATGCGCATACCGCGCAAGGTGGTTGTAGGTTACTGGAAGAGCGCAGAAGCACAGAAGCAGATTGCCGTATGGGCACGTGCAGCTGCCGGCCGTGCCGATGCCCACGACGTACGCTGTCTGATGTTCGGCATGAACATGAACAATGTAGCCGTTACCGACGGCGACCGCGTTGAATTCGAGCAGCGTCTTGGATATCACGTTGACTACTATCCTGTTTCATCACTCATGGATTACTTCAGGAAAGTGACCGATGCCGAGACCGATGCGCTTGTCGAAGAATACAAGAAGCTTTACACCATCAAGATTGACGAAAGCGGCGAGCAGGTTTATTGGGAAAAGGTACGCAACTCAGCCAAGGCCGAGATTGCAATACGCCGCGTGCTGAAGGACGAAGGTGCAACAGCTTTCACAACCAACTTCGATGACCTTGGAGGTGCCGACATCGATGCACCCGATTTCCTCGGCTTCGACCAAATTCCGGGTCTTGCCTCACAGCGTCTCATGCAGGAAGGCATAGGCTTCGGTGCCGAGGGCGACTGGAAGACAGCTTGCCTGTACCGCACTCTCTGGGTAATGAACCAGGGTCTTGCCAAGGGTTGCTCATTCCTCGAGGACTACACTCTCAACTTCGATGCAAAGCAGACTTCAAGCCTGCAGAGCCACATGCTGGAAATATGTCCTCTCATTGCATCCGACAAACCAAAGCTGGAAGTCCACTTCCTAGGCATTGGCATACGCAAGCAGCAAACCGCCCGTCTGGTATTCACATCAAAGACCGGCTTCGGCATCAAGGCAACCATCGTTGACCTTGGCAACCGTTTCCGTCTGATTACCAGCGAAGTTGACTGCATCGAGCCGAAACCCATGCCAAAGCTGCCGGTTGCATCGGCCCTGTGGGTTCCCCAGCCATCGTTCGAGATTGGCGCAGGAGCATGGATTCTTGCCGGTGGCACACACCACAGTGCATTCTCTTACGACATTACCGCTGAATACTGGGAAGACTTCGCTGAAATGGCAGGCATTGAATGCATAAGCATTGACAAGAACACCACCATCAGCGGTTTCAAGCAGCAGCTGCGCAATAACGAAGTTTACTACATGCTTAACAAAGCCTTGATGTAATTATGGCATACAATCCTAAACAGATCATAGAACAGGGTAAAGCCGTCCTCGGCATTGAGTTCGGCTCCACACGTATCAAGGCCGTTCTTATCGACCCTGAATTCAAGCCTATTGCACAGGGAAGCCACACCTGGGAAAACCAGTTGGTAGGCGGCCTGTGGTCATACAGTATTGAAAGCATCTGGTTTGGTCTGCAGGACTGTTACCAGAATCTGCGCAAGCAGGTAAAGGAAAAATACGAATGTGAAATTGAGAGCCTCGCATCGATTGGTATCAGTGCCATGATGCACGGCTACATGCCGTTCGACAAGAACGCCAACATTCTTGTACCTTTCCGTACCTGGCGATGCACCAACACAGGTAAGGCAGCCAAGGAGCTGTCTGACCTGTTTGTATTTAATGTTCCACTGCGTTGGAGCATTTCACATCTGTATCAGGCAATTCTCGACAACGAGCCTCACGTCAAGGACATTGATTATCTGACCACTTTGGCCGGATACATTCACTGGCAGCTTACAGGACGCAAGGTACTTGGTGTAGGCGATGCATCAGGTATGATTCCTGTCGATCCGACCACAAAGAGCTACAATGCCGGCATGGTTGAAAAATTCGACAAACTGATTGCCCCAAAGGGTTATCCATGGAAGCTTCTTGACATTCTGCCACAGTCACTTGATGCAGGACAGGATGCAGGCCAGCTGACCGAAGCCGGCGCACGCAAGCTGGACATCAGCGGAAACCTGAAGGCAGGAGCCCAGATATGTCCTCCGGAAGGCGACGCCGGTACAGGTATGGTTGCCACAAACGCAGTACGACCACGCACCGGCAATGTATCGGCCGGAACATCGTCGTTCTCAATGATTGTTCTTGAAAAAGACCTCAAGAAGCCACACGAAGTCATTGACATTGTAACCACGCCTGACGGTAGTCCTGTAGCCATGGTACACTGCAACAACTGCACCAGCGACCTTAACGCATGGGTAAACCTGTTCAAGGAATACGAAGAGATTATGGGAATGCAGGTCGATATGGGCCGTATATTCTCAAACCTTTTCAACCACGCGCTGAAAGGCAGCAAGGACTGCGGCGGCATAATGAGTTTCAACTATGTATCAGGTGAACCTGTCACAGGTTTTGCTGACGGACGCCCACTGTTCGTACGTTCAGCTCAGGACAAGTTCAATCTTGCCAACTTCATGCGTGCCATCATCAGCGGTGCTATAGGTGTTCTCAAGATTGGCAACGACATTCTGTTCAAGGAGGAAAAAATCAAAGTTGACCGCATTACCGGTCACGGCGGTCTTTTCACCACACCGGGCGTAGGTCAGCGCATACTTGGAGCTGCATTGAATTCTCCTATCTCATGCATGGAGACAGCCGGTGAAGGCGGTCCATGGGGTATGGCAATTCTGGCCGCATACCGCATCAACGGTGCCGGACAGAAACTGGCAGACTATCTGGACAAGGAGGTGTTTGCAGGTAACACAGGTACCTCAATTGCTCCTGATCCCGAAGACGTGGAAGGTTTCAATGCCTACATTGAAAACTACAAGGCCTGCATGCCCATCGAGGCTGCAGCCGTGCAGTACAAGAAGTGACCTGTTACAGTCCAAAAGAGAAACAGCACTCTGACAATAAGACAGTCAGAGTGCTGTTTTATTTTCAATATGTTTTATAAGACTATGTACAGTATCAGCACTGCAACAATGAATGCAAGCACTGAAAGACAGATTATCAGCCGTTTCGATAATTTACGATACATCTTAACCTGTTCCGCCTGATTAAGTATCTCGGTCTGGAGATCCTCCTCTCTCTCATAATACTTTCCATCAGGTGCTGGCAGACACAGGCAGCGCACTTTCTCATTGAACAGATAATGTTCTTCATTGCCGCAGTAACCGAAAACCTGCATATTCAGTCTTTCAGAGCCATGTTGATACCATTGCATATAATAAGACCGCAATATCTGCTCACTGACCGGCATAACCTTGATGAATGGATACTTTGAATTGATCACCACCGACATTGGCACCTGATTTATACGTTCAACCTTTCCATCGTGTCCAAGTTTTTTCAGCAGATCAAGCGTATCCTTTTCTATATTCCGAGACAGTTCAGTCCTTTTTGATATACAGAAACAATTCTGAAACAGACCATGATAATGCAAATCATATCCCAACTTTCTGTATTCCTCAAGGCAATGATCTGCCTGTTTTCTGGAATAGCCTCTGCATTTCACCCAAGCAGCATATTCGTCAACCGGATTGTCATGCAATGGATGCGGCATCAGCGCAAAATCATAATTACCTTCTTCAAACATGTCTATCAGTATTTTCAGACTGTGTTTGATCTTTATGCTCCCATCAAGGCGAAGGCATATATCCGTATTGCAGTATTTGAAGCAGTTGAACCGTATTTCATAGCATTTATTGAACAGAGACATACCGTCAAGTTCATGATCGTGCACAATGTTCCATGTCTGTGATTTAAGATTCAAGTTATCGGTAACCAGAATATACTCTGCTTCAGGGTCCATTTCATCAATCTCATGAACCTTCTCATAATCACCGATAATATAAGAAAATACCGTATACCGTTTTTTCATAAAAACTTGGATAAACAATTACTGGAAAATACCCCAGAGAAAAATTGCAATTATGGCAATAGGAGAAATGTATCTGACCATAAATCTGAGGACGTCGTTCCATATCAGTGTCTTAGGGCCTGGCAGAGAGTCACGGATGCCATATACCTCATCAAATACTGTCTTACGTTCCATCTTCCAGCCAACAAACAGGACAATTACAAGACCGGCCATAGGCATCAGATAATTGCCTATCACATAGTCAAACGCGTCAAATAATATGCGTCCGCCAATCGTGAAGTTACTGAGTTTTCCAAATGACAACGAGCAGAATACGCCGACGAACAATGCCGCACAGAAAACGGAGACCGATGCCTTAACACGGCTCATCCTCATACGTTCGACAAGCCATGAAACAGGAACTTCATACAGTGACATGGCCGATGTTATGGCAGCCAAAAGAACCGCAAAGAAGAAAACCACCGATACAAGTCCTCCGAACGGCATCTTTGAGAATGCTATTGGCAATGTCTTGAATACCAAGCCGGTACCCTGATCGGTAGGCATACCGTATGCGAACAATACCGGTATTATGGCACTGCCGGCAATAATGGCAAATACCAGATCTGCGATGATAGTAGACACAGCCATATGTGTCAGACCGGAATTTCTGTCAAGATACGACGAGTAAGTGATCATAATTCCCATGCCGATTGACAGAGAATAGAATGACTGCCCCATTGCAGCAAGAAACACACGAGGTGTTATTTTGCTGAAATCAGGTCTGAAAAGATATGCCAAGCCATCCACAGCGCCAGGCTGAAACGCAGTCCAAATGGCCATGAACAGCATAATGAAGAACAACGTCGGCATCATTACCTTGGAACACTTTTCTATACCTTTGTTCACACCTTTCACAATAATAAGTCCGGTAATCAGAAGGAACAGGGTGTCAAGGACGATAGGCCTTATCGGATCAGAAACAAGTTGTCCGAACATCGCCTGAATTTCAACAGGATTTGAATCCTTGAATTGCAGCATGCATGAATCGAACATGTATTGAAGCGTCCAACCGCCTATCACGCAATAATAGCACAATGTAAAGAAAGGTATGCACAAGGCAAGAATGCCATATCTTTTCCAGCCGCTGTTACCATCAATGACAGAAACGGCACTATAAGCATTTGCACGACTATGACGGCCTACTACAAACTCACACATCATGATTGGCAAAGCCACTATTATGATGCATAAAATATAGACCATAATGAATGCACCACCGCCATACTCGCTGAGCATATACGGAAAGCGCCATATGTTACCAAGTCCGACAGCACTTCCGGCCAATGCCATTATGGACCCGACACTGCTTTTGAATGATTCCCTTTCCATTACACTTGTAAAGTTATGGAAAATAATCCGTAATGCTAAATAAAAAGAGAAGACTGTCTCATGACAGTCTTCTCTTGATGCAAACAATACTCAATTACAATGAAATGGTATACATTACCATTGAGTATGGTTCAATATTGATATTCATTTTCTTACTTACCTTCACTTCTTCCTTGACAGGTGCAATTGGCTGAGCGTCAAAGTTATTCTCATCCATAGGCTGACCCTTCAATGTTGTAAGTACAGCCTTAGACTTGAGCCCGAAGCGCGACAGGTCTACGCTTGCCTGCGCCGCATTTTCACCGGCATTGCAAATCTTGACGTAAAGTTTGCGTGTTTTGCTGTCAAGAACTACAGACTGGCCAAGCAGATTGTCATCGGCCCTGTCAAAGCTGACGCAGTCACCGTAGAACCAGTCACCGCTTGACTGGCCGAACATCTGCTGCACATAGTAACTACATGTCAGATACGGTCTTTCATTGTCAAAATATATAAGGTCGGGATTCCAGTTGTTGGTTCCCTTCTTGGCGAACAGAGGCGCATATGAAGTCATGCAGACCACATCACCATTGCGCTCTACATGCAACAGATAAAGAGCTTCTGACAATGCGTCAATAAGTTTTTTGTCCTTTGCGGCATATTCGCCCAAATACACCTTGGTCTTGCGGTCACGCGGATAGCTGTCATACTGACGGCTGGTCTGGAAATATGTGCGCTGCTCATAATAATGTTCATCAAGAATGGGAACCTCAAGAGAAGTGGCAAACTTCCATCCCTCCTCATAATCACCGTTTCCGGGGTGTGAGCCAGGACCATCGGTACCCACAATGACGATATCGGGATATGCCGCACGAACTTTGTCATATATGTACTTGAAACGTTCCTCGAATTCAGGCGTTATCTTCTCTTCGTTGCCAAGACCGAGATACTTCAGATTGAACGGTTCCGGATGTCCTGCATCGGCACGAACCTTGCCCCACTTGGAGTCGGCAGGACCGTTGGCCCACTCTATAAGATCAAGAGCATCCTGTGCCCATTCGTCCATTTCGTCCATTGGAGCGGCATCCTGTGCCTGTGTGCGCATGTTCCATCCACCGTTAGTGCCCTGACAGTTCACACCGCATGGCAGAATCGGCAGCGGCTGCATACCAAGGTCTTCGCAAAGCTGGAAATACTCAAAATAGCCCATTTCCATTGACTGGTGATATCCCCAAGTGTTCTTAATCTGCTTGCGCTGTTCACGAGGTCCTACAGTGGTTTTCCAACGGTATGTGTCCCAGAAACCGTCACCGCCGCCATGAACCACACATCCTCCCGGGAAGCGCATGAACTTTGGCTGAAGGTCAGCAAGAACCTGCACAAGGTCCTTTCTGAGACCGTGCCCCATATAAGTATCCTGAGGGAACAGTGATACCATATCAACGTCAAGTTGGCCTACGGTAAGAGCCAGTATCTGAAGTTGTGCATTGCTGCAGTCGGCATTAGCCGTAAGCGTACACTCATATTTTTTCCAGTCTTTTCCGCTTACTGCAAGTATGGTATCTGCAATGGGAGCGGCAGGAGTGCGTGAGAAACCGCGCTGCGGTGCCACCATTACAATACGGACCTCCTTGTCAATGCCGTCAGGATTACGCATGAATATGGAAAAATCATACGCGTCACCGGCTTTCAGGACAATACCATCATAGCCGTCGTTTGATATTCCGAAACCGGTCCATCCGTTATAGTCGTAGTAATGTCCTACTCGCTCTATGTTCAGACGCATGTAATTCGGATTGTTCGGATGAATAGGCTCCTGCTGTTTTGGTTCGATGAAGCCAAGTGAATGGCCGGGACGCTGTGTGCGCCATGCCGTTCCGGCTCCCCACCCGTCACGTTCGGCAGGACTGAATTCAAACGAACCGTTCTGAATGAGTTCGGCGCAAAGGCCGCCATCGGCCGATGAACTGATATCTTCAAAGAAAATACCTATCAGTTCATTGCTGATCTGTTTTCCGCCCTGAGGGGCTTTCATACTTTTCTGGGCTTGTGCTCCGACAAACGACAGCGACAAAGCCATCAATAGAACTGTTTTTTTCATATTAATGTGTAAGTTGTAATTAGGTCAGGAAATGAACCGATGCCAGAAACGTTCGTAATTTTTAGGTCTGCTCCAATAATGACATCCGAACGGAAGTTCCTTATGGTTAAGCGAATAACAATGTGACAATGACTGCTCGAACGAAAACTTCAGAGCCTCATGATAATCAGGTATTTTCAACTTATGTGTACGGCTTGCCACAAGACTTATGTACCAATCCTCAAAATAACGGCATTTGTCAATAATCTCACGGTCATCAACGGTAATCTGACGCATAGTGCTTATTTTCCTCAAGGAGAAACCGCCATTACCGACAGCAAAATACTTCAGACAATGCGGAATTCTATAAACATTGACTGGAAACAATTTTCTGATATTCTGTACCAGCATTCCCCAAGTCCGTTTCCAATAATATTCAGTAGGAATCCATGGAGCGCCGACATAATCATAACCCTTATCTGCCCACATTTGCAGTTCATCTCTGAATACCCATGCATCAAGCTGATATATTAGCATGTATTCATAATCCTTATACAGATCATAGAACTCCGTGGTCAGCAGCAGATCACTATATGACTGGACACTGGCAAAATTGCTGTCATCCAGAACGGTTTCAGATATGTTTGCCATACCTGCGTACTTGTCCATAATGCTGTCAATATCCAGTTTTACCGGATGAAGAATACTGATGTCGTATTTTCCCAGAATGCGCAATGCCTGTTCAAAACTTTTCCTTTCTGTTTCAGAAAAAGGTCGATATACAGGGATGACAATAATTACGTTGTTCATAATCGGCTGTCTTTTCGTATCAGTCCATACAGAAGGTATTTGCCTATAACATTCATGTTCAATTTGAAAGAATGGTTCCGCTCTCTCAAACACTCCAGAAGCAGACGTGAACATTCCAATGCAGAAGCATTCTGGAAACTCGCCCTATAATACACTTGAATAGAACGTTCAATAACCTTTCTTTCTTCTTCTGAAAACGTCTGATGCTCTTCAGTTTTATACCTGTATTGAATGGCTGTCCGCAATTTGTCACTCTTTATTCTTTTCTGCAACCGTTCAACTGCATTTATGGTCAATGTACGCATTTTCACATCGTCGGGCATATCGCAGCCACGGGACAACGGCAGTTCATTCTTCCATTTTTCAATGAAACGGTCAAGATTATCCGCAAACATATCATTAAATATGCCCACGGAATCGTGTTCAACAATGATATCGTCGCATAGCATCACTTTGCGTCCAGTCATCAATGCCTGCATGCTGATGTCAAGATCATACAGGTGGAAGCCACCGTAAGTATCGTCATCAAACTTGACAAACTGGAATAATGATCTTGGCATACAGAACCATAATCCGTCAACAACGGCTGTCTCGTACAAGTGTCCGGCCGATTTGAACGTGTTCCTGTCCAGAACACTTCTGGGATTTTTCTCCAAAGTATAATAACGGTCCCAATTGAATTTCCTCCAGGCATATCCGCACATACGCGCATCACCTTGTACAGGAACGAAGCCGACGCCTGCGACACCCAAGACTCCGATTTGTGAATCCTTCAGATAATTTTCAACCTTGAATCCCCAGTCCTTAGTATGGAAAAACAGGTCTTCGTGCATGAAACACAAATTGTCGCCCCGGCTCAGACAGGCACCCTTGTTGTATGCCTGAAAAATGCTGTATTGCCCCTTGGAATTATCTATATGTATAATCTCATACTCACACCCTACCGTATCGGCAATGTTTTCAAGCAACACATCAGATGTTTCAGGGAATTTGGAACAAATAATCAATGAAAGCATTCTGGAACTGTTATGAGAAAAAAATAATCCCCACTAATCCGTTTTTCGAATCAGAGGGGATAATTTACGCAAGCATATTATTTCAAAGGAATGCTGTTGACACGAGTCTGATGACGTCCTCCTTCAAATTCCGTATTCAGATACTCATCCATGATTTTACGCGCCATTTCATTGTCTATGAAACGGCCGGGCATGACAAGACAGTTGGAATCATTATGCTGACGTATCAGATGAGCTATTTCAGGTATCCAGCACAGACCGGCTCTAACACCCTGGTGTTTGTTCAATGTCATTGATATGCCTTCTCCGCTTCCGCACATTGCAATACCCTTTTCAACTTCTCCGCGTTCAATGGCGAATCCAAGAGCATGACCGTACTCAGCGTAGTTGCAACTGTCGGGTGTGAAGGTGCCGAAGTCCTTGTACTCCAGCCCCTTCTCTTCAAGATATTGTTTCACAAACTGCTTTAATGGGAAAGCAGCGTGATCACTTGCAATTCCTATCATTTCTTGAGCATCTTCTTGACCTGGTCATAGACGTTCTGAGCGGTGAAGCCCAGTTTTTCGTCCAGGACCTTGTAAGGAGCTGAGAATCCGAATGAGTTCAGACCCCATACCTTACCGTTACCGCCTACAAGACCTTCCAGGTTGACAGGCAGACCGGCAGTCATACCGAACTTGCGCTTGTTGCCAGGAAGAATTGAACGCTGGTAAGCCTTTGACTGGCTGCGGAACAGACCTTCTGACGGAACGCTTACAATGCGGCACTTGATGCCTTCGGCGCGGAGCAGTTCTGCACCTGCCACCAGAGTTGAGACTTCTGAACCTGAAGCAAGCAGAATGACATCATAATCGGCATCACTACCGGCTACTATGTATGCACCCTTTGCAGACTGGCTGTAGTCGTTACCGGCCGGAAGAGTCTTGATGTTCTGACGGCTCAGGATAAGACCTGTAGGTGAAGTGGTGTTCTCCATTGCAAGTTTCCAGCATGCTGTGGTCTCGTCGCTGTCGGCAGGACGGACAACCAGCATTGAGTTCTTGCCCTTGTGGGTCTTGAGCTTTTCCATAAGACGGATCTGAGCTTCCTGCTCAACCGGCTCATGTGTAGGACCATCCTCTCCTACGCGGAATGCATCGTGAGTCCAGATGAACTTGACAGGAAGTTCCATGAGTGCAGCCATACGGACAGCAGGTTTCATGTAATCTGAGAATACGAAGAATGTACCGCAAGCAGGAATTACACCGCCATGCAGAGCCATACCTATGCAGCAGCAAGCCATGGTAAGTTCAGCGACACCAGCCTGGAAGAAAGCGCCTGAGAAGTCGCCCTTGACCATATTGGTGGTATATTTCAGGAATCCGTCGGTCTTGTCTGAATTGCTGAGGTCAGCACTTGCGCAAACCATGTTAGGTACCTGCTGGGCAAGCTGGCTCAGAACTGCAGCTGATGCTGAACGGGTGGCATCATCGGCCTTCTGTTCAACCTTTGACCAGTCAATCTTGGGAGCCTTTCCACTGAACCATTCCTCAAGCTGTTTTGCCTTTTCAGGATTGGCTGCAGCCCAAGCGGCCTTCTTTGCATATTTTGCGTCCATAATCTTACGCAGCTGTTTTGCACGGTCAGCATAAAGTTTCTGGACCTCCGGGAAAATCTGGAAAGGATTCTCAGGATCACCGCCAAGATTCTTGATGGTGTTGATAAAGGCGTCTCCTCCAATAGGAGCTCCATGTGTCTTGCAGTTGCGCTCATAGCTGGTACCGTCTGATTTCATGGCACCCTTACCCATAATGGTCTTGCCGATAATCAGAGTAGGTTTGCCGTTTGGAGTCTGCGCCATGGTCAGAGCACCGCGAATCTGGTCGCAGTCATTTCCGTCTATCTCGTATACATTCCAATTCCATGAACGGTATTTGGCGGCAGTATCCTCGCTTGTCACGACGTTGCATTCGGTTGACAGCTGGATATCGTTTGAATCATAGAACATGATAAGATTGTCAAGTCCGAGATTGCCTGCAATACGACCGGCACCCTGGCTTATTTCCTCCTGAATACCGCCATCAGAAATATATGCGTAGATTTTATGGTTCATGACCTCCTGTCCAAGCACTGCAGCAAGATGTTTCTCCGCAATGGCAGCACCGACAGCAAATACATGACCCTGACCGAGAGGACCTGATGTGTTTTCAATGCCACGTGCTACCTCGAGTTCCGGATGACCGGTAACAGGAGAATCCCACTGACGCAGTGTCTTGAGTTCCTCAAGAGAGAATTTGCCTGTAAGAGCAAGCTGCGAATAAAGCATCGGAGCCATGTGACCAGGATCAAGGAAGAAACGGTCACGGCCTTCAAACTTCATGTTTCGTGGATCGTATTCAAGGAACTCGCTGAAGAGCACGTTAATGAAATCGGCACCGCCCATGGCACCACCCGGATGGCCGGACTTTGCCTTTTCAACCATTGAAGCAGCCAGGATTCTAATGTTGTCCGCTGCTTTGTTCATCAGTTCTTTACTGTTCATTTTATTATAAATGTTTTAAATGTTGTCTTTGTATCAATTCACAAAGTTACGATATTTATTCTTATTTTTGTCCGGTTTCAACAAAAAACAGCAACAAACTCATTTATCAGATATGAAAAAGCAACTATTGACCAGTATGTTCCTTATGGTTGCCTGCGCAATGAGCGCCCAGGTGATTGACAAGGAAAGCATCAACGATGACAACCTGTACAACTTCGGCGGAAGCATGACAGAATATCTTGACCCCGGAGTCAGGTACAGCAACGCTCCAAAAGGATTCAAGCCGTTTTACCTGAGTCATTACGGACGCCACGGCTCGCGGTATCTGCTAAATGATCCGCAGTATTCAGGACCTTACAACACACTGAAGGAAGCAGACGAAAAGGGCGTGCTCACGGAATTCGGGAAAAGTGTCATGAACAGATTGGAAATAATGAAGAACGATGCCAGCGGACACCTTGGAGATCTGACGAAGAAAGGACAGCGGCAGCATCGCGGAATTGCGGAGCGTATGGTCAGAAACTACCCTGAAATATTCAACAGCAAAAGCACCATCGTTGCACGGTCTACCACATCGCACCGCGTAATGGCCAGCATGACAGCCGCCCTTATGGAGTTCTCAGCCCTGTTACCCAAAATGGACATAGACTACAACGACAGTGATTTTGACAAAGGTTACATGAATTCCGAAGACCGCGCAATAAACTCGGCAAAGAACAACCGCAACAAAAATGCCGCAGTAAGTGAATTCAATGCGCGCCACACTCATCCCGAACGCCTGATGGCAGCGCTGTTTACCGACACGACCTTCATCACCAGATACGTGAAGCCGAACTCAAGTTCATCGCCGCGCAACAATTCCGCCAGCCTGTACAACCAGATTTATGAAGTTGCAGCCAACATGGGAAGCCATGATCTGGGTTTTGACATGAACGACGTGTTCACATACGATGAGTGGTATGACAATTTCCTGCAGAACAACATGTACTGGTATACACAGTCAGCCTTCAATGACATCACCGAGTCAGTAGTCCCCTACGGACATGCAACTCTGCTCCAGGACATTCTTGACAAGGCCGATGCTGCCATAGTAGCAGGTACTCCGGGCGCGAACCTGCGATACGGACACGACACAGCCTTGTTCCCGTTGCTTTGCCTTATGAAAGTGAACGACTGCGGATGGGCTCCCGCCGACCTTGAACAGGTTGCCGACAAGTGGGTGGCATACGACATTGTTCACATGGGAAGCAATCTGCAGCTTGTATTCTACAAGAACAGGAAAGGCATCATCCTGGTCCGTGCCCTGCTGAATGAGAAGGAGGCCACTCTGCCCGTAGAATGCTACAAAGACTCCAAGGGTAACGAATACCCATATTTCTACGAATGGTCAAAAGTCGAATCATACTACCGGAAGGTGCTCTCAGACTGGACCCGCATCAAGGACGGACTTACAGCAAAATAATCCGCAACAGACGCGTAATTCACAACAAATAAAGACCGGCTAAAAAATTTAGCCGGTCTTTATTTATGGATTATCAGATGAATTATTCTGCGCTTGATTCAGCTTCGCCCTCTTCTATCGGAGCATCGAATGTCGTAACAGACATTTCAGGATTTACAGACTGAGTTTCAACAGCTTCATCCTTTAGAACAGAGCCTGAAGCCACTGATGCAGGTTTTGCAACAAATGCTGACAGAATACTCAAAACTACAATTGCAATAATAAGAGTCCATGTGGTCTTTTCAAGAATATCGGTTGTCTTGCGAACGCCCATAATCTGATTGGACGATGCAAAGCCGGCAGCCAGACCACCGCCTTTTGAATTCTGGATTGTGACAACGGCACAAAGGAATATTGCAAGAATCACAATAATGATAAGCAGTACCTTGAACATTTTCTATTAATTTTTTTGATTTATTCTTATCAATTTTTCCAGGTAACGGATTTGGTCCGCAAAGTAAACGCTTTTATTCGGAAAATTCAAATAAAGGGACTTAATTATTTCCAATGCGCGATCATACCTGTGCTGTTTCAGGAAAATGCGTGCCAGCGTTTCCGAATATGAAGCATGCCCGGCATCAGCATCAGGAGCACATCCGTCACCGGCATTCCGTACAGACATACCGTTTCCGGCAAACGATTCCAGCAGTTCATCCGTTCTGGAACGAATCTCTCCATCCGCCCCGGTTTCCTGCATATCAGGCATGGCATCAGCACACTGTGCAAGGTAATCACCCGCTACAGGCAAATCAAGTTCGTCGCTGTTACCTCCCGGAGCTGGCTGTTTTTCAAGAAACGAGTCCAGTATTTCCAGAAGACGGTCATCCTTATCCGCACCCATCACCACTTTGCTACAGTTTCGTTGAATATCTGATCCACAATATCATCAATCATTTGCTGCACGAGCTCCTCCTGTACAGCCGACAACTGCTGCGATGAATCGTAATCGCGTGTTGACGAGAACGATTTTTCAAAGTCATCATCGTGGTTCTTGCTGTTCGTATACTTGACCTTTACCGACATTTTCAACTGCACCATAGACGAGTAGCCGTCGGCCGATATGGACTTGTTGGTCTGGTCATACGAAGTGATTTCTCCCGACAATGCCAGATCTCCGTCTTTTTTTACCTGTTTCAGTTTTGTCTGCCGGTTATATACATCGCTCAGCGTATTGTTGAACATGGAAGCCATCGGGCTCCACTGGTACGAGGCTCTGTTTGCAAAAGCATCAATGGAAATGGTCTTTATGACATTGTAGTCTATGTACGTGCCGTTAAGTTTGTACGATACAACACATCCCGACAACAGCATGGCACAGGCCACGACGGCATACATGAAACGGAAATGGATTTTCTTCATCACTCCAGATTATACTCCTTGATTTTCCTGTATAATGTCCTCTCGGATATATTAAGGTCCTGCGCAGCACCACGGCGCTTGCCTGAATGCTTGGCCAGAGCCCTTCTTATCATATCCTTCTCAACCTCATCAAGCGACAGTGTCTCTTCAACATACACCTCTGTATCCTGGATGTCATCATCCGACTTCACATCCGGCTTGCGGATTGGAATATTCTGGACCGATGCCACATTTTCGGGCTGAGACGATGGATATATGGACACAGGCTGCTGGACAACAGGCTGACTCTGAGACATGCTGTTCACTTGCGCCTTCAAATCTGTAATGTCGCGCCGAAGGTCAAAAAGGACTTTGTACAATATTTCCCTTTCGTTCTCGAAACTGTTTTCCGTCTTGGGCTGTCGTGCCAGAGCAGGCAGAGTCTGAGACATACGGTCCGGCAAATAGAATTGGAGCATTTCAGCAGTTATCACCCTTTGCTGCGCCATTATGGAAATCTGTTCGGTCACATTCTTCAGCTGACGTATGTTGCCCGGCCAGTGATAGGTCATAAGCATCTGACGTGCATCGTCAGTCAGCTGTATGGCCGGCATACGGTATTTCTCAGCACAATCGGCAGCAAACTTTCTGAGCAGAAGAGGAATATCCTGACCGCGTTCCCTGAGTGGCGGAACTTTGATTGGTATTGTGCTCAAACGGTAGAACAGGTCCTCGCGGAATCTGTGCGACTCAATGGCCTGAGCCAGATCCACATTGGTGGCGGCAACAATCCTGACATTAGTTTTTTCAACAGTTGACGAGCCCACCCTTATGAATTCGCCCGATTCCAATACACGCAGCAGACGTGCCTGGGTTGACAGCGGAAGTTCCGCCACCTCATCAAGGAAAATGGTTCCGCCATTGGCTTCGGCAAAATATCCGTCACGGTCATTGATGGCATTTGTAAAAGCGCCCTTCACATGACCGAAAAGTTCCGAATCAATTGTTCCTTCAGGGATTGCCCCACAGTTTACGGCAAGAAATTTCTTTGTCTTGCGCAGACTGTTCTCATGAATAATGCGCGGGAACACATCCTTACCCGAACCGCTTTCTCCGGTAATTAGCACTGCAAGGTCGGTCGGAGCCACCTGCATGGCTACATCTATAGCTCTGTTCAGCGCCGCGTCATTTCCGACAATGCGAAAACGCTGTTTCATTCTCTGTACCTCTTCAACATTCATGAGTCCTCTCCTCTACTGATAACTGACAAAAGTACATAAAACTTACGAATATCGGCAATTTTGGCAGAAATTTCACTTGAAAAACAATTCACTGCAGCATCGGGGCTGCGCCTTACACAACAGCAGGCAATCCGGCTAGAGACCTGATTGCAACATCGGCAGCAAAGCGTTCAGTCTCTATTCCGGGAGCGAATGGCATGCCGCAATCAAGCAGGCATGTACGACAGCCTATGGAATGAGCCGGAGCAACATCGTTCTTCATGCTGTCTCCCACCATCATTACATGCGAAGGCTCCATATCCAACAGTTCACAGCCCATGCGCATGATACGTTCATCAGGCTTACGCACTCCAACGCGTGCCGACTCGACAACACCTTTGAACAAGGTTCCGATACCAAGTTCGTCAAGAACGCAGTCCATATTTCCGTAAAAATTGGTTACAAGCACCACAGGCATCATGTCCGACAGTTTCCGCAATACAGGAGCCGACACCTGTGACACATTACGTCTGACCAACGACATGCAATACCAATGAACGTCATTGCGGTTTGGAACTGTAACCCCGTTTTGCGCCAGAAAACCGGTCTGCAATTCTATTTTCGTTTCAATGGTACGGTCCATTGTGAAAGACGGACCGACAAGGGGTTCCTTCTCCAGCAGGCGTTCCGTATTGACATATGCCATACGCAACAGTTCCTCCGGAATGCGGTTCCCGTTCATGGAATATGCCTGTCGGAAGACATGGAACCAGTGCATGCCGTCAGTGTCTATGGTTCCTCCAAAATCCATAAGCAGTCCTCTCGTCATGTTTTTCCGCATCTGATTGACAATTTCATGAGCAATATTCCTATCACCGTCCAGACAAGTTCCCTGAGTCTTGAGACAAGGGCCGCATAGACACCGAATGCTCCAGGTATCTGAAGCCCCCCCGCCGCAATGGCCAGCCCGCCTTCATGACCGCCAAGCTGCATAGGTGAAAAGAAGAGCAGATTGCTGAAAAGCGAAGCGAATGCCAGTACAAGCAGACCGTCAAAGCAGGTAAATCCGGGTACGAGCAGACTTATCAGCAACCAGTATTCCGCACTTGAAAAAACCCTTGCCAGATATTCCAGCAGTAAGGCGCCCCAGAATGGAGCACGACGTTTGGCATGAAGGCTGGCAATCTGTTCATCGACAGCCTCCAACTGTTCCAGATGCGTTTTTCTGAAGGCCGCCGCCCACCGCCTGACCAGAGGCATGCGGCACAGAAGGCCAAAAACTTTTACGACAAAGCCTTTTCGGAATCCGAGCGAAAAAAGATAAAGCACCCAAATGAAGACAAGAGCCATTGCGGACAGCATAATAATCATGCCACGCCCAAGGGGATATTTTCCGGAATCGGACAGGAAATGCAGCATCATATACAATATCACACCGGTGCTCCACAGACAGAAATGTGAACATATATGCATCATCGCATACAGTATCGTACCCGACGCGGCTTTTTTTCTGTCCATATATCCGCTCAGTTCCATTATTCTGTAAGGTTCTCCGCCCATCAGCCCCAACGGCGTAACATAATTCAAAGCATAGCCGGAAACGGTAAGCTGAAAAATCCTGCCGAAACTGACCTTTTGGCAATCAGCATTCTTCAGAATCAGCCCGAAAGAGCATGCGTTCATCAGATACACTATGCCCCACAACAGCAGAACCAGCGGAAACAGCAATCCCGCCTGTACAAGCACGCTGCACACCTGCGGCCAGTCGGACTTCATAGTCAGCAGCATTACAATTACCGCCGCAAGTCCAAAGACAAAGAAAAGGTTCCTCCAGCGTTTCTTCATATGACACACATCATTTCACGGCATGTCTGTTCATGAGAACGTCTCATCCGGACAAATATGAACTGCATGACGGTCATTTCAAAAACAAAATACAGCAGAGGCATTCCCGCCAGCAGAGAAATGTAGAGCGCTATTGCCCTTGTATTGAATGTGAGCACGTTTGTCCACTTGAGCAGATGGTATGTCCTGCGGCAGAAACCCTGCCCTATCTCTATCGGCACAGTATCACCATACTTTTCCATAATGGTCCGATGTATGGTTTGGAAGCACGGAGTCATGTTTTCCTGAATACGAGTATAGCTCCTGTAGAAGAACAGCATGGTCTTCCACAACCAGTCCCTGCGCCATGTCAACGTCTTCCATTCTCTGTCAAGTTCACCGCTTTCGGTCAGTTCGGAACCGTCGCCATGATATTTCAGATATATGTTCCTGTAGTAATCGGCAAGTGCTGCCTGACGTGCATGACACAACACGCCGCTTGCCACGGCCACAAGGAACAGCTGCCAGAAACGCCATACCCTGCCATCTGCAAACGGGATATGAGAGCCCGTCAGCCTGAAGCAGATGCACAGATATATTGAGATGAACCACAAATCGCCGGAAGCCCCATCCAGAATACGCCCGATAACCGTTTTCTGTCCTGTCATGCGTGCCAACTGTCCATCGGTACTGTCCAACAGATTGGCTGTAACAAGCAGTATAATTCCCAAAAACGTTCTACCAATACCATCATCCAGCCAGCACAGGCCTGCGCCCACGCCTAGGACTATTGACAGAAGTGTAACCATATTAGGATGCACCCCAAGTCTTTCAAAAAACAGAGCAAGCATATAACCCACCCGGCGTGTAAAGACCACGTCAAGCCATTCCTCGGTATCTTTCGATTTCAGTGTTGCCTGAATTCTGTCGTCATTCTTACCCATTGGTTCCAGTTTTTGTATATTCCAGAGCAAGCCGCGCAATGGCAAGAGCCGCGATATCACGGCAACAGCCGAAACTTGGCCAGTCATTCACATCAACCAGTGTAACGCTGCCGTCGGCGCCGACCACAGCATCGCCACCATATATATCAAGCCCAAGACATTCTGCCGCACGTTCCGCCTTTTCATTCAGCAATTCAAGACTTACATCTCCACCAGCAATTCCAACTGTTCCAAAATGGTTTACAGAATAAAATTTGACAGTCCTGCCGTTGACATGCCTTTGCAACACACACTCTCTGATACCACGGGCAGCAAACCTGCGCATTACAGCTGCACATTCAAAGGCATCGTGAGCCATACATACGTCACCCGTTTCAATTGAAGCCTGACTGTCCGCTCTCTTTATCCAGCATGGCCAGTGGCGCCATGCATCCGGAACGGATTCCATGCATTGGCATACCATACTGTCAGGCATGACGCCAAGCCCGGAAAGCCTTTCCGTCAGAATGCCTCTCATACAGTTTCTGACCGATGTCACGGAATTCAGGACCGGCACCCCGGCAGTCTCCAGTACAGAAAGAGCTTTTGCGCTTCTTGCCATGTGCAGTACCAGCCCAATACCGTCAAAGACATGCTCTGACAACAGGCCTGACTCATCGGTCACCGTAACGGAATTGCCGTTTTCTTCAAGCAGGCGTGCCACTGCATCCAGTATCATCGCATCAGCCCCAATCTTTGACAGCGAGAACACGGGACTACGCCTTACAAGGAGAATTTTCATATTCCGGAATTTATCAGACAGCGTGCCTTTTCAATGTCACCGGTATGATCGACATCAATGACTCTCCCCATATCATAAGCATCCAGTTTCATGCCATATTCAAGCATGCGCCGTTGGAAATGGCGCATACGCCTTTCACCGTCACCGACGGCACTGGCAAGAATGTCAAGTGCCTCCGGCGGCAGGCAATAGACGCCGGCAGAAACGTAGCGGCAGCTTTCCCGACTGTCCAGAAAAGCATGGATATGCATTTGGGAATCAACATCAACATACAGTGGTTTTTCATCGTCAACGAGCGGAGTTACGCCCATCACACCATCGGCATAGCCTGTTCTCATCTGTTTCAGGAGTCCGGCAAGGCTCTTTTTGCCGAAAACCGTATCCACAGTGGTGGCGCAGAATTGTTCCCCTTCAATAAACGGAGCCAGTTCAAGCAGACTGTGCATCGGACTTGGAGTGGATTTCACAACCAGATCAAGCGGCAGACATTTCCTCAGATTCCTCATAAACCGCACGGTTTCACTTTGCAGCGGATTGACGATAACAGATACCCTTTCGGCTCCGCATGCCATGAAAAGGCGAATCAGCCTTTCAATCATTGGCACACCATCCAGACTGACCAGAGGCTTGGGAAGTTCTGAACCTTCAGCGGCTAGCCGACTGCCGTCGCCGGCGGCAATAATTGCGAAACGCATGCCTCTATTCCGCTTTCACAAAGTCCGATCAGTCCTTTTGAGAGTCGAAACGCAGTTTGTCACTGTCGTCACGACGGTCAAAATACAACTTCTTCAGAGGATTGTCATGAATAGTCTTCTCATTGCGGCGGCATCGTTCAATGTCTATGGCTGCAAAAATGGCCTGGCGCATTGAATCCTCGTTGGCTACTCCTTTTCCCGCTATGTCGTATGCTGTACCATGGTCGGGCGATGTGCGAACAACCGGCAGACCTGCCGTGAAGTTCACGCCGCCATCCATGTCAAGGGCCTTCAACGGAATGAGTCCCTGATCATGATACATGGCCAGAATGGCATCGAACTTGCGATATTCTCCGCTGCCAAAGAATCCGTCGGCCGGGAACGGTCCGAAAGCCTGGACCTTTTCCTTTGCCATTTCTTCTATGGCAGGTCTGATTATTTCATTCTCCTCCTTACCAAGCAGGCCGCCATCGCCGGCATGAGGGTTAAGTCCCAACACCGCAATATGCGGTTTCTCAATACAGAAATCCTGTTTCAGAGTCTTGTGCAACACTGCAAGTCTTTCTTTTATAAGCTGTACCGACAATTTTCCTGCAACTTCCGAAATAGGATCGTGAACCGTGGCAAGGGCGACACGCATAGAACTGTTCATGAGAATCATAAGCGCCTTCTGCCCATCGCCAAGACGATCTTCCAGATACTCGGTGTGACCTGGAAAATGGAATGACTCGCTATGTATGCTGTTCTTGTTGATAGGCGCAGTGACTATCACATCAATCAGCCCTTCACGATACTCACTGACAGCACGTTCCAAGGCCTGGAACGCAGCCTTTCCACTTTCCTCACTTGGAACGCCGAATTCAATATGAACTTCATCCGGGTTACAGTCAACAATATTGAGTCTGTCCGGTTCGGCATCGCGGCCAGATGCCACGACATTGAACTGCGTCTGCAGATCAAACGCCTTGCGGTGATATGTTGCAATCTTAGGTGAACCATATAGCACGGGTGTACAGAACTCGTACATCATGGGATCATCAAAAGTCTTGAGTATTGTCTCGTATCCAATTCCGTTGACATCACCCTGTGTGATGCCCACTTTTATTCTTCCATCCATTGTCTTATCAATCTTCCGGTTTAATGGTTATCTCGTCAAGGTCAAACTGGTTATTCTGAAGGTCAAGTTCATCAGGCAGCATCAGCGTATACAGTGCAGCCTCAAGGCGGCGCATCAGCTTCCTTTTTATTCCGTTTGGAGCATACACGAAGCCTTCAACCACTACCACCTTTCCATTTTTCTCGTCAACCCTCGAAATGGAAACAAACGGACCGCCCATATCGTAGTTCCTGATATCCCAAAGACCACGCGCAAACTGGGCATACTGTCCATGGACCGTAGAATCATAAACGCGTACGAAAGGTCTGCTTGTCTGCATATACATGCCGTCCAACGGGCCTGGGATATTGGCCTTCATCACGCTGTCACGCATTTTCAGGCAATATTCCTCTGTGAAAGTCTCAGGATCCGTATACGGGTATGAATATATCACGAAATTCATGTCGTTCTCGCCCTTGTCGGTACATGCCCAGTAGAAATCCTTACCGCTCTTGTATTTGCCAAGTTCGCACGGAACGGATACTTCGCAACCGAATTTCTTCATAACAGCCTTGCGGACATTCGGATTGCAGTTATCCCTGAGTTTTGCCGCCTCACGCTGAAGTTCAGCCCTGTTGAAGAAATCTATAATGGCATCATGATTGTCAATCACATAATTACAGAAACTGCGTGCATCAGGGGCCTGTATGGTCAGAATGAACTGTGGGACAGAATATACATCCTGCGAATATTTCATTCTGCATTTGGTATACCTCTCAGAGTCTATCTTGATTTCAATTATATTCCTGCAGTATTTCAAATCCTTGGAATAGGTGCTGGTAGTAACTCTTGAAATCTGAAACTGCGGTTCAGCCTGCGGCAGTCCGGGAATTTCATCGACAAGAACAGTGTGCAATGAATCGTACGCGCCATTCTGATAATCCTCGGGGTCACCCACCACAAGAATCTCGTACGGAGAGCCCGTAGCGCCAGGAGTCATTATGGACTTTCTTTTTCTTGAGCTTTTCTTTTTGCCGGCCGATGCGCTCTTCTTTGCCTGCACGGCATTCACTGACACGGAATCAGCGGAACCGGTTGCTTGTCCGCCGTTTACTTTGTTCTGTTTTTCCTGGCCGCAGGCAGCTATCACCAGAACGGCAAGCAGCATAGCCAGCTGTTTCAATAATTTATTCATGATTCTTCTGTTTTTTTGTTTTCGCCGGCAGTACTCAGCATACCGCATGCGGCCCAGATATCTTCACCGCGCGATGCCCTGATGGTTGCAAACACGCCATGCGTTGTCAAATAGTCACGAAATGCCAGCATATCCTCTTCAGGAACAGTACGCAACGGACTGTCCGGAATAGCATGGAAACGTATCAGATTCACCCGGCATGAAAGTCCCTGCAATGTCCTGACCAGTTGTCTGGCATCATCAATTCCATCATTGACTCCCTGGAACATCGTATATTCGAAAGACAGCCTGCGCTGATGGCTGAAATCGTAGCCCGACAGCACCTGAAGCATTTCAGTCATCGGAAACGCTTTTTCGGCGGGAACCAGCTGCACTCTCTTTTCCGGAGTCGGAGCATGCAGACTGACAGCTATGTGACATTGGCATCCCTCGATCAGCTTCTTCAGTTCCCTGCGAATGCCGACCGTTGATATGGTTATCCGTTTGGGGCTCCAGGACATACCCCAAGGCGCTGTCAGGATTTCCTGAACTGCAAGCACATTTTCAAGATTGTCAAGCGGTTCGCCCATACCCATAAACACCACGTTCGTCAGACGTTCCTTTTCCGGCAGTGAAAGAATCTGGTTCAGAATCTGCCCCGCCGTAAGACTTGCCGTGTAATGCTGACGGCCGGTCATACAGAACACGCAGCCCATCTTGCAGCCCACTTGCGACGATATGCACAAAGTGCCGCGGTCTCCGTCGGGAATGAACACAGCCTCGACGCTATGACCCTGGCCGGCATCGAACAGGTATTTTGTCGTCCCGTCGGCCGATGCCGCCCTATGTACAGGAGCCGAAAGGCCGATCTCATAATCCTGTGAAAGCCTGTCACGGAACTTGAGCGATATGTTGGTCATTTGGGAAATGTCAGTTATCTGCCTGACATACAGCCAATCAGCCATCTGTTTGGCCGAAAACAGCGGCATTCCGACTTCAAGTGCAACTTTCTGGAGTCCTGCCAGCGTAAGCCCTATAAGATTCTTTTTTCCCATACTGTTACTTCAACGGCTAACAAAGATAATCAAAAACCCGCAATTACAGACATCAGTTATGCAAAGTATTCAGTAACTTTGTAGTTAATGGTGATTTTCTTGGAATTTGAATAATGAGAAGCTGGAATTTGATCGCATTTGCCGCAGCATTACTGGCAATATTGTCGTCATGCGGTAAAGAACCGGTCTATTGCGACGCGCAGGAGCCGGAGGAAACTTGGGAGGAGTATCATTTCATCAACCCGATTGACGGATATTACGCGACATGGTCAGATATCGTCAGCAACATTCTGAAACATTGTAAAGAGTCCGAACTGGAAATTATCATGAACGCAAACCTGCCTGAAACAGGTGCTCTGTCCGGCCTCGACATCCGCGACGCGGAAAACAGGAAAATCAATTTTGCGGAACTCACGACAGACGAACAGTTGGACTTCATCCGCGCCGCAGCTCTGACAATGGCCAAAGAGCAGCACCGGAAGGCAGACATCGCCCGGGATGTAACAAATTTGTTCTCTTTTCAGAAAGAAATCGTTGACGTATGCCGGAAGGCCGTGGAAAGCCTAATGGCTTCAGGCGCAAATATCGCCGACATACTGGAAGTTTTAGCACCAAGTAATGGCTGGCCTGACTTCTTTGGTGGAACAAACACCGTCAATCCGGACACAAAATCAGGCATCAGAATTGAAATTCCAGTGGTTTTCGGACCCAAACGGCCAGACTATTTCAGTTTTGACGTTCTTAAGTCACAGATGGCTGGAGTTG
The DNA here is from genome assembly GCA_024398755.1 of Bacteroidaceae bacterium. GTDB lineage: Bacteria > Bacteroidota > Bacteroidia > Bacteroidales > Bacteroidaceae > Colenecus. The sequence goes on from JAKSIQ010000001.1 coordinate 118,605, forward strand.
GAAAAAAGGGAATGATATTAGTCCAGACTCCGATTCACGGATATCCGAACACTCTGTACAACCTGTCGAATTATCTTCTGCCGACAGAAGAAATGCTCCGCACACACCGTGCACTTGGACACGCATGCATTCTTACCGAAGATTTCCTGTCCACCACCGGTCCCGACGCCGACATAATATACGGAGTGGACAACAATGGTACGATGTTCGAGGATATGTCCTGTTGGTGTACTCCGTTCTATCTGATGGAGCTGAAAAGGTTGAAATTCATCTGGGCACCCGAGCTTGACAAAGACAATCCTCTGACATTGGTAAAGGTTCCAATTCCAGAAAGTGAAATCAACAGTTTCGTAGAGGACGAGCTGAGTCTGATCGGTTCCCCATTTGTCGGATTCGCCAACGTGCTTGACTTCACACTTTCCAAATACCGAATGCCTGAACACGGTTTTACCTGTGTCGGTCTGATATGGTATTGTTCCAAACGCACTCTCAACATTGACATATCCTTCCCTGCCATGCCTACAATAATGCCGGTCAATGCGATATGCTCACCTTTTACCGATATCATAGCCACAATACAATGAAAACCTGATTGATATGAATCAGATTCAAACAGTCCAAATACCTCTTTACGGTTCCTCTACAGATACTGTTCGCAATGTTCTCAAATCGTGCCGGTCACCGTTCCTTGCAGTCTGCACGGGCCAGATACCGGTACAGTATTCCCCTGATGCGCTTGAGCGCATTGAAAGGTTTGCAACTGACAACGATGCCGGCATGGCGTACAGCGACTATCTGTCCATGCCCACGCAGGACAGCATAATACCGGCACCGGTATGCGATATCCAGGCCGGCTCGGTCCGGGACGACTTCGATTTCGGTCCACTGGTTCTCCTGACACGTGCAGGCATAGACTGCTACTTGGCGCAGGAAAGCCTTGAACCGACTGAAAACGGAGGCTTCTATCAGATGCGTCTGGCCATTCAGCGGAATCTGCCAATAGTATGCCTGCATGAGCCCTTGTATTCCGTCGGCGAAACAGACGGTCGGGCTTCTGGTGTCAGACAGTTTGACTACGTGAACCCGCGCAACCGCAGTGTCCAGGTCGAGATGGAGAAAATCTGCACCGAGCATCTGAAACTGATAGGTGCATGGCTAAAGCCCGGACATGGCAAAGCCACCGAAGACACCGGTCAGCTTTTTCCTGTAACGGCATCGGTCGTCATTCCTGTGCGCAACCGGGTACGCACAATAAAGGACGCAGTGATGTCAGCCCTGAGCCAGGAATGCGGTTTCGCATTCAACGTGATTGTGGTCGATAACCATTCCACAGACGGAACCACAGAAATACTGGAGAAACTGGCTGCAGAAAACAGCAGCCTGGTTCATATAATTCCCGAAAGGACGGACCTCGGAATAGGCGGATGCTGGAATCTCGCCATCAATGACAGTAGAGCCGGAGAATATGTCGTCCAACTTGACAGCGACGACCTTTACAGCAGTCCGGCCACACTAAAGACTATCGTTGGCAAATTCCGTCAGGGCCGGTACGCCATGGTCATAGGCAGTTACCGGATGTGCAATTTTCAGTTGGAAACGCTACCTCCAGGAATAATTGACCATAAGGAATGGACCGATGGCAATGGCCCCAACAACGCATTACGCATAAACGGACTTGGTGCACCACGGGCATTCCACACTCAGACAATAAGAAGCATAGGTTTCCCGAATGTGAGTTATGGCGAGGACTATGCCGTAGGGCTGGCAATATCCAGGCAATGGACCATAGGGCGCATATTTGACGAACTGTACCTGTGCCGCAGGTGGGAAGGCAACAGTGACGCAGCCCTGAGTCCGGAACGCGTAAATGCCAACAATACATACAAAGACAGTCTGCGCACCGAAGAGATACTGAGCAGAATAGAATATAACAAATCAATATGAATACGGCCATATTCAGTCAGCTGGACCAGTTTCTGGAAAGCCAATTGGCGCAATGGCCACAGGCGGCCAAAGCATTTGCCGACCTTGAGCATGTGCTTGTGCGCAAAGTTCCAGGAACCGAAGTGACATTGCAGTGCAATCCGGCCAGAATAGTGTCAACTGTAGCCAGAGTCAAACCTGAAGAACTGGCTGCAAGGCCGTGTTTCCTATGTGAGAAGAACCGTCCGCCACAGCAGCGGTCCATTGATCTTGAAAACGGGTTTGAGCTCACGGTAAATCCATACCCAATTCTCAAGCAGCATTTCTGCGTGGTAAGCCGCACCCACAGACCGCAACTGTTCAAAGACTGTTGTCAGGCAACGCTTGACATAGCGGCCTGTCTGCCACAGCAATACCTGATAATGTACAACGGTCCGCACAGCGGTGCATCGGCCCCGGACCATCTCCACATGCAGATAGGACTGTCTGCAGGAGTTCCGCTTGCCGACTGGCTCAAAGCCAATGCAGACACACTGACCGGCAAGCCTGAGATTTTCCAGCCATTGGGATTTCCCGTAGTTGCCCTGAGCAATCCGGAATGCGGTGAGTTGCTTGATTATCTTGACGCTCTGCCCAGACCGGAAGGAGAGCACGAGGCCCGTTTCAACTTTCTGGCCGTCAACTGGCACGGAAAGATTCTCTGCGCTGTGGTTCTACGCACACATCACAGACCGTCGTGTTATTATCTGACCGATGAAAGGCAAAGGCTGGTAAGCCCTGGTGCCATTGACATGTTCGGATTCATGATAACACCGCGCAAACAGGATTTTGATTGTCTGGACGCCGGGCAGATTGGACGCATATACAGTCAGGTAACCCCATCAAGACCGGTCATCAGAGTAGGCATAATGTCAGGAACCGACATATCTTTCACCTTGAACGGCAGTTTCCGCGCCGGCCAATACGAAGTGACCGGAGAACAAAAGGTCTCGCTCGAAAACGGTCTGGTTTCATGGAACGGCAGACAGTTTGCGGAACTGATGCTGACACCATGCGCAGGCAAAGACAGTTTCACCCTTCAGGACGTTACAATAGGGTCAAGTTTCCACTGGCAACGCAAAGAGCCGCAGACATTCAACGGTTCCCTGCAGTTCATCATCTCAGACGGCAACTTGTGGGCTGTCAATCACGTTGACATTGAAGACTATCTGACAAGTGTCATTTCATCGGAGATGAAGGCCACCGCAGCTCCGGAATTTCTGAAAGCGCATGCTGTGATTTCGCGCAGTTGGGTCATGGCGCAGTTGAGACCTTACGCGGATGCCTCAGACAGCGCCGTGCCGACACAATCCGGTGACCGGATAATCAGATGGTATGACCACGACCAGCACCGCATGTTCGATGTTTGTGCCGATGACCACTGCCAACGTTATCAGGGTACCACAAGGGTCATAAGCGAAGCGGCAAAACAGGCCGTGAAGGATACCTGCGGACAGGTGTTGCTATATAGAGGGAAATTGTGCGACGCACGCTTCAGCAAATGTTGCGGGGGCAGGACTGAAGTTTTTGAAAGCTGCTGGCAGGACACTCCTATACCGTATCTTGTATCTGTTGAAGACAAGTTCTGCAGCCAGGCTACTCCTGAAACCTTGAAATCATCCATGAACGGATACGATTTGGAAACTCCGGACTGGCTCCACTGGACGCGCAAATACACAGCAGAAGAACTGTCCGGACTCATAGCCGTGAAGACAGGTATCGACTTTGGTATGATTACCGATTTGAAGCCTTTGAAACGAGGGCCGTCAGGAAGGATAGTCGAGCTTGAAGTTGTTGGCACAAAACGCTCTGTCACCATTGGCAAGGAACTGGAAATACGACGTGTACTGTCTGACACACATCTTTTGAGCAGCGATTTCATTGTAGAACGCGGAGCAGACCGGAATGGGAACGTGGAATCATTTACCCTGACCGGCAACGGATGGGGGCACGGTGTGGGTCTCTGCCAGATCGGCGCCGCTGTCATGGGCAGCAAAGGGTATTCGTACAAGGAAATACTGGATCACTACTATCCCGGAACAAATACGGGAAAAGCTTATTGAGAAATGGAACATATACTCGAATCTTTATTCTGCGAACATACAGGACACATTCCGGCTAAAGTTGACAAGCTTGCCGGAGCCGGATCGAACCGCAGCTACTATCGTCTTACTGACAATGACGGAAACAGCGCGATTGGAGTTATCGGCACCAACCGCGATGAAAACCGCGCATTTCTTGCAATTGATGCGCAACTGCTGTCCAAAGGTATTTCCGTACCTGAAGTCTATGCCGTTTCAACAGACGGAATGTGCTATCTGCAGCAGGATCTTGGCGACACCTCGCTATTCAGCCTGCTTGAAGGAGCGCGCCATCCTGACGGTTTTGATTCCAAGGTCATGTCACTGCTGGAGCAGACGGTAGCCGCCCTGCCCGACATCCAATACAAGGGTGCTCAGGGACTTGATTTTACAAAATGTTTTCCAAGCGAGTCCTTTGACAGACAGGGCATAATGTGGGACCTCAACTACTTCAAATACTGTTTTCTGAAAGGGACCGGCATTGACTTCAACGAAGCTGCGCTTGAAGCCGATTTCATCCGTTTTGCCGATTTGCTGCTTGAAGGCGGACTGTCCGACACATTCATGTTCCGCGATTTCCAGGCACGCAACGTAATGGTTTTCCAGGACCGTCCATGGTTCATTGATTTTCAGGGCGGCCGACGCGGCCCCATTGAATATGACCTTGTATCATTCATCCGCCAGGCAAGAGCAGCATATCCGGAAAGCGTACGCGAACATCTGATAGAGGTTTACCTGGACTCTCTGTCAAAATACCGTACTCCAGATTCCGTCCTATTCAGACGCCGCATAGACCTGTTCGCAGCAATGCGGACACTTCAGGTGCTGGGAGCATATGGTTACAGGGGCTTCTTTGAACGTAAATCACATTTTCTGTCAAGCATACCGGCAGCAATAAAAGGACTGGACGAAGTACTTCCTGTCTTTAAGGGTTGTTGTCCGTATCTGGCAGGACTTCTTGCTCAGATATCAGAAATGCCGCGCTTCAACGGGAATGCCAGCAGGCCGGCAACAGGTCTCACCGTTCACGTATCCAGTTTTTCGTACCGTCAGGGAATACCGGACGATGTCAGCGGCAACGGCGGCGGTTTCGTGTTCGACTGCCGTGGAATGCATAACCCCGGATTATATGAGCAATACAAAAAGCTGACCGGCAACGACACCGGAGTCATTGGTTTTCTTGAGGAACGCGGAGAAGTCCAGCCTTTTCTGGAATCAGCTTATGCAATGGTGGACGCATCGGTCAGAAAATACATTGAACGCGGTTATTCCAGTCTCTGCGTAAACTTTGGCTGCACGGGCGGTCATCACCGTTCGGTATATTGCGCCAACCATATGGCCAGCCATCTCAAAGAGGTTTTCAATGGCAATGTTACAATAGTGTTGGAACACCGTGAACTTGGAACGACAACAGAACTATGAACGCACTTATTCTTGCCGCCGGGCTGGGAACCCGGCTCGGATCATACACACAGGACCGCCCGAAAGCGCTGGTTGAAATTGCTGGCAGAACCATGCTTGAGCACCAGTTGCGAAGGCTGTCATCATTCGGATTTGACCATTTTACAGTCAACGTCCATCATTTTGCACCAATGATAACAGATTATCTTGAGCAGAACCGCAATTTCGGACTCGACATAAGAATATCGGACGAAAGCGGACTTCTGCTTGATACAGGCGGAGGAATTCGCAAGGCCATGCACATGTTCTCCAGTTCCGGTCCCGTGCTGGTCCATAATGTTGACATCTTCTCAAGCGCAGACCTGAAAGCCCTGTATGACAGACACGTCGCCAACAAGAGCAGCGCCACATTGCTGACACAAAAGCGGCAGACACACAGATACATGTATTTTGACGACAGGGGCAGGCTTACCGGTTGGTGCAATGTCAAGACAGGACAGACGAAATCGCCATATCCAACATTCGTGCCACAGTTCAATGAAGCCCTGGCATTTCAGGGTATCCACGTGCTGTCACCGGACCTCCTTCCCTCGCTTGATAAGATTGAGACCCCCACATTCAGCATTACCGACTTCTATGTGGACAGTTGTTCAGTTCTTGACATAAGACGATACAGCATTCCGGATATGCTCTGGGCTGATGCCGGTCGTCCTGAAACGCTTGAGATGGCTGATAAAATAGTCCGGGAACATTACTTGGAATAAAAAAAACGCATACCTTTGAAACTGTTATGGGAAAGCATCAATCACCTTGGACATGGGTTCCGTCCCTGTACTTTGCAGAAGGTCTGCCGTATGTTCTGATAATTTCAGTATCGGCTGTAATGTTCAAAGAAATGGGCGTAAGCAATGCGGATATTGCCAAATACACCAGTTATCTGTACCTGCCATGGGTAATCAAACCCATTTGGAGTCCCTTCGTGGACATTGCCAGAACCAAGCGCTGGTGGCTGCTGCTGACACAGCTGATTCTTGGTGCCGGCATGGCAGGCATCGCCTTATGCATGAACACCGGCAACTTCTTCAAATGGTCACTTGCCATAATGTGGCTTCTGGCCTTCAGTTCGGCAACACACGACATTTCAATTGACGGATTCTACATGCTTGGACTTGAAGAAGGGGAACAGTCCTTCTTTGTAGGTATAAGAAATACGGCGTACCGTATCGCCACCATTGCCGGTCAAGGCGGGCTGCTCATCCTTGTCGGACTGTTCGAAAAGAACATGAGCATTCCACACGCCTGGAGCATAGGATTCCTGATTGCAGGCGGTGTATTGGTATTGCTGTGGCTCTACCATTCATCTGTACTTCCTCATCCTATTGCTGACAGTGCCACAAAAATATCAGGGAAGAGCATTCTTCTGGAATTCGGACGCACTTTCGTATCATTCTTCAAAAAGCCGGACATCATAACCGCGGTGCTTTTCATTCTTCTGTTCCGCCTGCCTGAAGCGCAGATTACAAAGATGGCCCAGCTTTTTCTGCTCGATGCGCCCGAGAACGGAGGCCTTGGACTTACCACATATCAGGTAGGTATCGCCCAAGGAACCATGGGAACCATAGGACTGCTGCTTGGAGGCATTCTGGGTGGCATAACCATTTCCCGACACGGTTTGGGCAAATGTCTGTGGTGGATGGTAGCTGCCATTTCCATACCGGACCTTGTTTATGTGTACCTCAGCTGGATGCCGACGCAGAACATGTATCTGATCAGCAGTTGCCTGTTCATTGAACAGATGGGCTACGGTTTCGGCTTCACCGCATTTACCATGTTTCTGCTGTATCTGGCCAGAGGCGACCATCAGACTTCACATTATTCCATTGCCACCGGGCTCATGGCTTTGGGTATGATGATACCCGGCAGCTTCTCAGGCGCCTTGCAGGAAATGATGGGCTACCGCACCTTCTTCATCTGGATAATGTGCTGTTGTCTTGTCACATGCCTTGTTTCGGCCATCATCAAGTTTGAACCTGATTTCGGAAAGAAAATAGAATAGTCCATCATGATACTTGTTGCTGACAGCGGTTCAACCAAAACAGACTGGGGATTCTTCAATACGCAAGACAACCTCAAGATATTTCGCACATCCGGTATGAACCCATACCATCAGAGTATGGATGACATACGCAAAATAGTCGAAGAGGAACTTCTGCCAAATACTGACGGTATTGACATAAGGGAGGTTTCAGAAATTCATTTTTACGGTGCAGGGCTTGCCACTCCGCCTGTATGCAACCGCATGAAAGATATGCTTCACGGTTTCTTTGCAAATGCCGAAGTATCTGCCGAAAGCGACATGCTTGGTGCCGCCCGCGCACTGTGCGGTAAGGCCGAAGGCATTGCCTGTGTTCTGGGAACAGGTTCGAACTCATGTCTGTATGACGGCAATGGGATTGTCGGCCAGATACCGTCTCTCGGATACATTCTTGGTGATGAAGGAAGCAGCGCAGCATTGGGAAAACGTCTGCTGAGCGACTGTTTGAAACGTCAGTTGCCCGAACAGATATGCAGTACATTCCTGAAAGAATACAATCTGGACATGGATAAAGTCCTTGACCACGTCTACAGACAGCCTCTTCCCAATGTTTTTCTTGCAAGTCTGGCACCTTTCCTTTCCAAGCACAAGGAGATTCCGGAAATACACAACCTGCTGACAAGCTGTTTTTCAGAGTTTTTCACCCGCAATGTGATCACCTACCATCATCCTTGGCTTCCAGTGCATTTTGCGGGTTCTCTTGCCGAAGTGTTTTCGCAGGAGTTAAAAGATGCCGCAGACATGCTGGGCATGAAGATAGGAAACATCATGCCTTCGCCCATCTCAGGGCTAGTTGATTATCATATGCAGTAATCAGCCCTTTCGGACCGGATCGGAACTCATTCCTATACCAAGTTTGCCGAGTATTTTCCTATCGACCTCGCTCAGCATCACCGTGCAGTGCACCTGACATCCGCGAAGTTCAGGGAGCATTTCAAGAGCTCTCCGGCAGTTGTCATCATGTATGCTGAGCATCGAAAGCGCAACAAGCACTTCATCTGTGTGCAATCTTGGATTCTTGCCATGAAGGTATGACAGTTTTGTCATCTGAATCGGTTCAATCATCTCCTGAGGAATCAGTTTGACTTCATGGGCTATACCGGCAAGGTATTTGGTCGCATTAAGAATCAGAGATGCGCATGGTCCGAGAAGATCTGTAGTCTTCGAAGTGATAATGGTACCATCGGCCAGTTCTATTGCGGCAGAATGTACTCCTGTCTCCTCTTTTCTCTGTTTGGCTGCAACAGTTGTCCGCCTTGTTGCCGTAGTAATGCCGGCTCTGTTCATGAGCATGGCAATCTTGTTCACCTCGGCGTCATTGCAAGCACCTTCAGCCATCTGTCTCAATGCGTTATAGTAACGGCGAATCACCTCATCCAAAGCAGCCTGACGGCAGACATCATCATCACTGATGCAGAAACCTGCCATATTGACGCCCATATCTGTTGGTGATTTATAAGGATTTGAACCATAAATGCCCCTGAACAAAGCATCCAGGACAGGGAAAATCTCTATATCACGGTTGTAGTTGATTGCTGTTTTGCCGTATGCTTCAAGATGGAACGGATCTATCATGTTGACATCGTCCAAATCTGCCGTTGCGGCTTCATAAGCTATGTTGACCGGATGGTTCAACGGAAGATTCCATATCGGGAATGTTTCAAATTTGGCATATCCGGCTTTGATTCCATGTTTGTGCTCCTGATACAACTGACTCAGACAGACAGCCATTTTTCCACTTCCAGGACCAGGAGCGGTAACAATGACAAGCGGACGTTTCGTCTTCACATAGTCATTGCGTCCGAACCCTTCGTCGGAATCAATCAGAGCCACATTGTTCGGATATCCGTCAATCGTATAATGGACGTATGTCACTATTCCAAGACGTTCAAGTTTTTTACGGAAAGCATCGGCACTTGACTGGCCGTTATAATGAGTGACTACAACCGACCCGACATACAGTCCGCGGCTTTGGAATTCTTCTCTGAGACGGAGCACATCCATATCGTATGTAATGCCCAGATCACCGCGCACCTTGTTCTTCTCAATGTCAATGGCACTAATTACTATAATGATTTCAGCATAGTCACTGAGCTGCATAAGCATACGCAACTTACTGTCCGGTTGAAAGCCCGGCAGCACACGGCTTGCGTGATGGTCATCAAACAGTTTGCCTCCGAATTCCAGGTAAAGTTTGTCTCCGAACTGAGCTATACGCTCCTTGATATGTTCGGACTGTATCTTAAGATACTTGTCGTTGTCAAAACCGCATTTCATAACGGATTGCAAATATAATAATTTTTCGTGGATATTTTATATTTTTGCGCTACAATGAGAATGCTTATGAAAATCAGGGCTGTCACTCTACTCTCCATATCACTGGCTCTTGGCATATTGTATCCCCGCCAGGTTTATGCCGATGCAGCAGACTCCCTTATCAGATTTGCTGGCAACATACACCAGTTCAACGCGGCATTCCCTCAAGAAAAAGTATGGCTTCAATTTGACAACACGTCATATTACACCGGCGAAACAATATGGTTCAAAGCTTTCGTGGTCAGCGCATCAAATCTGGAACGTGCCGAAAGCAGGATACTTTACGTTGACCTGATTTCGCCCTCCGGAGTATTGCTCAAACAGGAGAAGCTTAAAATAATAGCCGGTCAGGCGGACGGTTGTCTGACTCTGGTTGACGGTGGCACTGCCCAGTCCAGAGAAAAACGCGGAATGATGAATTACCCCAGCGGATTCTACGAAGTCAGGGCATATACCAGTTTCATGCAGAATTTCTCTGACGAGAGCATCTTTTCACGTGTACTGGCGGTCTACGAAAAGCCTGAACATGAAGGAGAATATTACGAAACAAGTCCTGTAATCAGAACCGTAATTCCAGACCTTGCCGAAACCCGGCCGAAAACGGAAAGTCTGAAACGGATAAACGCAGACTTTTACCCGGAAGGAGGCCATCTCATCATAGGCAGACCATGCAGGGTTGCCTTCAAAGTAAGCGGCTCTGACGGTCTCGGCATCGAGGCCGAAGGCAGGCTGACAGGTCAGGATATAAGTTTCAGCACCGTGCATGACGGTATGGGCGTCTTCACTTTCACCCCAAGTGGCAGTCGCAACACAGTACAGATAACGGCCGATGGCACCACACGCAGTTTCACTCTGCCTCAAGCCGAATCTGACGGCTGTTCCATGCGCGTCCGGCAGGTTGGAGATTCGCTTCACATCCATATAAGCCCTTCTGAACATTTTTGGGAAATGGAGCTCGGACTTACCGTAACCTGCCGCGGCGAACTGATGGATTTCAGGACAGTTGATATGACATCGCACGATATGGAACTGACATTGTCAATGCATGGCATTCCCGAAGGTGTATGCCACATCTGTCTGTTCGACCGCAACGGAACCGTTTATTCAAGCCGTCATTTCTATCACCGCAGCATGACCGCCAGTTATCCTGTCCTGAACGTCACGACAGACAAGAAAAGTTTTGCACCATTTGAACGCATCGACCTTAAGCTGGAACTGACTGACGGCCAAGGGAAACCATTCCGCGACCGTTTCTGCCTGTCCGTACGCGACACACGAGGTCAGTCATCTGTGCTTGCAGGAGACATCAGAACAGATTTTCTGTTGTCATCAGATCTCAAAGGATACATAGAAAACCCGTCATGGTATTTCGAATCGGAAGACAGTTGCCGCGACTGTGCCCTTGACATTCTCACCATGGTCCAAGGTTGGGAACGTTATGACTGGCAGACCATGACCGGAATGACGGAATTTACTGAAGTGCACCGTCTGGAAAAACAGCTCACGCTGAACGGGTGGGTGCTGAATCCAGCCGGCAGCAAGCCTCTTGAAGACGTGGAAGTCCTGGCGGCCATGATGCCAACAGACAAATCCTTGTCCGAAACTTACACATACCGTACCGACTCAAGCGGGTATTTCGGTTTCGACATAGGTGCTGAATTCTATGGGAAAGCCAAGTTCTCCATAGACACGAGAGTAAAGAAAGAACGCAAAATAGGCACCAGTGCCAGAATTATGTTCGACCGCTCCATGGTTCCATCCATCAGACAGTATCAGCCTCAGGAACTTGTATTTACGGCAAACGACAGGAACAGCAAATCAGGCAAATCAGCCAGAATGGGTGACACGAAGGAACAGGACGACGGGCTGCCTACCGTAATCGACACTGACCGGGGATACATTCTTCCCGATGTTGACATTGACGAGGAACGTATGTTCGTTGACTATTTCACGTTCAATGCCTTCGATGTCGTCAAAGACGTCGAGGTGGACCTTGACAGAGGCGATTATTCCACAGACCTGTTAGGTTATCTTCTTGACAAAGGCTATCAGGTTCTTGTAGGCGACGGCGGCTCAATTGAATCGGTCAACGGATTCGAGCCATTCTTCTACGTACATAACAGCCAGAGGGTACAGAACACCGGTGTCATGGAAGCTCCGGCATCGATTGACACGAAAGACATTGTAAGCATTATAGTCTTTGAAAGGCCCATGTACATGATCAACATTCTGGCACAGTGTCCGCTTTATCAGGATTATCTTGACAAGACATTGTCCATAATAACAGGCGATGCCCTGTATGAACGCCGCATGCTGATAGACGTGCTTGTCAAAGAGCCACACCAGCTCAGCAAGCGGAAGGACCTTTACAAGATCAACAAGCGCCTGACAACCGTTGACGGATATTCGGTTCCATACAGTTTCTATGCACCCGAATATCCTGATGGCCCGATAATCGGAGATGTTGATTATCGCCGTACCTTGTATTGGGAGCCGAATGTCATCACAGACAGCCTCGGACGGGCCGATATTGAATTCTACAACAGTTCAATAACCAAACATATAAACGTCTCGGCAGCAGGAATCACATCAAGCGGTCTCCCGTATGTCTTTGACAGCAATTTCTGATCTGACAATGAAAAAAAACAGAATACTTTTCACGCTGTGCATGGTTCTGACGCATCTCTGCTATTCTCTTCCATCACAAGCCGGTGCCGAAGAGCGTCTCAAAAGCTATGCAGGAAACATACACCAGTTCAACAGCATTTTTCCCCAGGAAAAAGTATATCTGCAATTTGACAACACATCGTATTACACGGGCGAAACAATATGGTTCAAAGCTTTCGTAGTCAGCGCATCAAGTCTGAAACGTGCCGAAAGCAAGGTGCTTTACGTGGATCTGCTGTCTCCGGACGGAGTCCTGTTACAGCAGCAGAAACTCAAGATTACTGCAGGTCAGGCCGATGGCTCTTTCATTCTGCTTGACGGTGCCACGGCTCAGGCACGTGAACTGCGCGGCATCACTCCATACCCAAGCGGATTCTACGAAATCCGCGCATACACTTCGTTCATGCAGAACTTCAGCACTGACAATATTTTCTCAAGAGTCTTTGCCGTATATGACAAGCCAAAAGAGAGCGGAAAATACTACGACTCCAGGCCAACCATCACACTGCGCAGCACAGACATACAGAGAAAACGTCCGGAAACCCCAAAACAGGCAAAGTTAAATGTAACCTTCCATCCTGAAGGCGGCCATCTGATAATTGGTCAGCCATGTCGCGTGGCATTCAAAGTCAGCGGAAATGACGGGCTTGGAATTGAAGCGGCATGCATTCTGCAGGATGGTTCAGGACAGTCCTTCCAGACATTGCATGACGGAATGGGAGTATTCACTTTCACACCTTCGGCAAAACGTTCAAGCGTGAAAATTGAAGCCGGTGGCAATTCACATACATTCCAGTTGCCCGATGCCGAAGAGCAGGGATGCGCACTTCAGTTATCTGCAAGTCCTACAGGACTGTTTGCCGACATATCGGCTTCCGGCATGTTTCAGGATTCCATTCTCGGCATCACTATAACCTGTCGTGGCGAACTCTGCGATTTCCAGACCGTCAGGTTCACAGATGGTCACGTGAAGCAGATGTTTGACCAGAGCAACTACCCTGAAGGAGTATGCCGTCTGACACTTTTCGATACCGCCGGCAACATTCTTGCCAGTCGCAGTTTTTACCATTCCAGTTCCACCTGGGCCGCCCCTGAGTTGTCTGTCACCGCCAACGGCCGCTCGTTCGCCCCCTTCCAGAAAATCACATTGCAGCTCAATCTGAAAGACGGTAACGGCGTTCCGTTCAGAGACCGTTTCTCGCTTGCTGTCCGGGACAACCGCACACAAGGCAACACGCTTGCCGGTGACATACGCACTTCCATGCTGCTCTCATCCGATCTCAAAGGATGTATTGAATACCCTGACTGGTATTTCGAGTCGCAGGATGCCGATCACACGCAGGCGCTTGACCTGCTTTGCATGATAAACGGCTGGGAGCGCTATAACTGGCGCACCATGGCCGGACTTGATAATTTCGAAGAGAAACACCGTCTTGAAAAAGGACTTACACTGAACGGATGGATATTGAGTCCGTTCGGTGCCGAACCCATGAAAGGTGTCGAAGTCAATGCCGGTGTCATGCCCAAAGACAGAAGTCTGTCAGAAACCTTCACATACGTTACTGACGAATCAGGATACTTCGGCTTTGACATTGGCAGTGAATTCTATGACAGGGCACGATTGTCAATAACAGCCAATCCGGAACACCAGCGACTGATAGGCACCAGCGCACGCATTCTGCTTGAACGTTCCATAACACCGGAAATCAGAGCATATATGCCTGCTGAAACCATTTTCCGCAAAGTTTCGCGTCAGAAGCCGGAAAAATCCGCCACGAAAGATCAGGAAGAAGACACTTTGGCAACAGTCATCAATATCTATAACGGATATCTTCTGCCCGATGTCGAAATCAACGAGCACCGCAAATTCATTGACTACTACACTTTCAATGCCTATGATGTGCTGACCGATGTTGAAAAGGAAATGGACAAGGGTGAGTTCACCACCGATGTCACCGGCTACCTGATGGAAAAGGGGTATCAGGTACTGTTCTCCGTTGCCGAAGACGGAACCGATTCCATAGAGTCCATCAACGGTTTTGAGCCATTCTTGTATGTGCACGATGACCGCAAGTTCCTGAACGCCGGAGTCTTTGAAGTACCGGCCAAAATCGACACACGCGACATCAAGAGCATCATGGTCTATGATCACCCGTTATACAAGCAGGAAGCCTGGTTGCTTGCTCCGCTGTACATTGAATTCATAAGCAAAAGGCTTGAGAACCTTGAAGGAAGAGAAGACAAATACGACCGTGTCGTCATGGTTGACATTCTTGTAAAGAACGAGGCTGAACTGAGTTCAAGAAAAGACCTGTACAAAACGGAAAGGCGTCTCACAACCGTGAACGGTTATTCAAAACCTTACGAATTCTATGCGCCGGAATATCCGGATGGTCCGATTTTCGGAGACGTTGACTACAGACGTACGCTGTATTGGAATCCGAACGTCATAACCGACAGCCTCGGGCAAGCCTCTGTTGAGTTTTACAACAGTTCCATTACCAGCCATATCAATGTCAACGCAGCAGGAATAACAGCCGCAGGACAGCCATATTCGCTTGACGTTGACTTCTAAGACAAAAATTATCAGTTGTTTTTCTTATTTTTAAGGTAATATCCTTAACTTTGCGTCCGCTTTGTGCGGAACCGCACTCTGCAAGAGATAAATAACTGATTGTTTAACTTTTAATTTTTGTATTTTTCCATAATGGAAGATTTTAAGAACATCGCTCCCCTTCAGGACTTTGACTGGGATGCATTTGAGAACGGATCTGCAGGAGCAGGCATGACAAAGGAACAGCTTGAGCAGGCTTATGACGGTACCCTCAACAAGGTTGCTGACAATGAAGTCGTAACTGGTACGGTTACAGCCATCAACAAGCGCGAAGTTATCGTCAACATAGGTTACAAGTCAGACGGTATCATTCCTGTAAGCGAATTCCGTTACAACCCGGATCTCAAAGTCGGTGACGAAGTTGAGGTTTACATTGAAAACACCGAAAACAAGAAGGGCCAGCTGCTTCTTTCACATAAGAGAGCACGCGAAACACGTTCATGGGACCGCGTAAACGAGGCTCTGGATTCACAGGAAATAGTAAAGGGTTACATCAAGTGCCGCACAAAGGGTGGTATGATTGTCGATGTATTCGGTTTCGAAGCATTCCTGCCGGGTTCACAGATCGATGTCAAGCCTATCCGCGACTACGACGTATTCGTTGGCAAGACCATGGAATTCAAGGTCATCAAGATCAACCAGGAATACCGCAACGTAGTTGTTTCACACAAGGCTCTCATTGAAGAAGAACTGGAACAGCAGAAGAAGGAAATCATCAGCAAGCTCGAAAAGGGTCAGGTACTTGAAGGTACCGTCAAGAACATCACCTCTTACGGTGTATTCATTGACCTGGGCGGTGTTGACGGTCTCATCCATATTACCGACCTCAGCTGGGGCCGCGTAAGCGATCCTAAGGAAATAGTTGAACTTGACCAGAAGATCAACGTTGTCATCCTTGATTTCGACGACGAGAAGAAGCGTATCGCTCTCGGTCTCAAGCAGCTCACTCCACATCCATGGGATTCTCTTGATGCAGAACTCAAGGTTGGTGACGTTGTCAAGGGCAAGGTTGTCGTTATGGCTGACTACGGTGCATTCATTGAGATTGCTCCTGGTGTAGAAGGTCTGATTCATGTTTCAGAAATGTCATGGAGCCAGCACCTGCGTTCAGCTCAGGACTTCATCAAGGTTGGCGACGAAGTTGAAGCTGTCATTCTGACACTTGACCGCGAAGAAAGAAAGATGTCTCTTGGTATCAAGCAGCTCAAGCAGGATCCATGGGAAGGCATTGAGGAGAAGTATCCTGTAGGTTCAAAGCACAGCGCAACCGTACGTAACTTCACCAACTTCGGTATCTTCGTTGAAATTGAAGAAGGTGTTGACGGTCTGATTCACATCAGCGACCTCAGCTGGACCAAGAAGGTAAAGCATCCTTCAGAATTCACAACCATCGGTGCTTCAATTGACGTTGTCGTTCTTGAAATAGACAAGGAAAACCGTCGTCTCAGCCTTGGCCACAAGCAGCTTGAAGACAACCCATGGGACAGCTACGAAGCAATCTACACCGTTGATTCAATCCACGAAGGAAAGATTACCGAAATGATGGACAAGGGTGCAGTCATTTCACTCGCAGAAGGCGTTGAAGGTTTCGCTACTCCAAAGCACCTTGTAAAGGAAGACGGAACCCAGGCTGCTCAGGGCGAAACCCTGCAGTTCAAGGTCAT
>JAKSIQ010000010.1 GCA_024398755.1 Bacteroidaceae bacterium
ACTAGCCATTTTCCAGACCGCGGTAAGTGAATACGCCTGTTTTGCTCACGAGAGCATAATGTTGCACGTATCAATACCCATACTTTTTCGGGCAAACCCCATCTATGCCTTCCCCCACTAAATTTCCACTGAGCCGGATTATTACCTGGCCGATACCACCACCGGCTTTAACATGAACCGCAAGCAGAACAATCGGAAGCTGTCAAAGAAAATCATTCCGAGAGAGGATAGAATATCGGAACACTATTTACCCTCATGAGCTAAGTTTTTCGGGAATGGTGTTAGAAAACCGTCGCCGCCCGTGGCGTCGTGAACGGGAGGGGCCCGCTGCCAAAGGCAGTGGGAGGGATAGCGCCGTCAGGCGCGTAGTTTTCTAACACCATTTCCGAAAAACTTTCCTCCCCAAGAGTCCAAAACTCACAAAGCAACAGCCGCGACAAATGGCATGATATCCATCGGTCGCGGCTGTAAAGTTAATCTTATCCGATCATTCCCACTCGATTGTGCCGGTTGGTTTCGGAGTCAGGTCGTACAGGACTCTGTTGACGCCCGGAACCTCGGTTACAATGCGCTGGGTTATGTGCTGGAGCAGGTCGAACGGAATGTTCTCGACTGTAGCGGTCATGGCGTCACGGGTGTTCACCGCGCGGATAACAACCGGCCATTCCCATGCGCGCTGGTTGTTCTTGACACCTGTTGACTTGTAGTCAGGAACAAGTGTGAAATACTGCCATACCTTGCCTTCAAGACCGTTCTTGGCGAATTCCTCACGCAGAATTGCGTCACTTTCGCGTACAGCCTCAAGACGCTCACGTGTAATGGCACCGGTGCAGCGTACGCCAAGTCCGGGACCTGGGAACGGCTGACGGTAGTTCATTGAATCCGGAAGACCGAGTTCGTGACCTACCATGCGGACCTCGTCCTTGAACAGGAGCTTGATAGGCTCTACAAGTTCGAACTGGAGATCGTCAGGCAGACCGCCTACGTTGTGGTGTGACTTTACAGGACCTGATTCAACGATGTCCGGATATATGGTGCCCTGGGCAAGGAACTTCACGCCTTCAAGCTTGCGGGCCTCTTCTTCAAATACACGGATGAACTCGCCGCCAATGATCTTGCGCTTCTGTTCAGGATCGGCAACACCTGCCAGCTTGTCCAGGAAACGGTCGGTAGCATCAACATATACGAGATTGGCCTTCATTTCGTCGCGGAAAACGCGGACAACCTGCTCGGGCTCACCCTTGCGCAGAAGACCGTGGTTGACGTGTACAGAAACCAGCTGATTGCCTACAGCCTTGATGAGAAGTGCTGCAACTACCGATGAATCAACACCGCCAGACAGTGCCAGAAGAACCTTTCCGTCACCAATCTGCTCACGGAGAGCCACGATCTGTTCATCAATGAATTTCTTGGCGAGAGCAGGAGTTGTAATGCGCTCCATGTCTGCCGGACGTACGTTTCCAGTGTTCATATTGATTGTTTTGGTTTTGATGCCGCAAAATTACAAAAAACAGAGAAAAAAACGACACCTCAAAAATCAAAAACTATGCTAAAATCTCAATGTTTTTTCAAGCAGACTGACAACGTCGTCAATCTCCTGTTCCGATGGAGCCTGGACCGAGATTACTGCAAGTCTGCCACGATGATGTTCAAGGCACATTACTCTGATTTGTGATTCATCTTCACAATACACCTGGAAACCGTATGCATGGCGGTTGTTGAAATTCCACTCCTGAATCGGATTGAAGTCTTCGGGGTCGTCGTCATCGAACCCCACCATATCGACATAATTCGTCAGAGCCTGGTCGGGAGCCGTGGAATCCTGAGGCATTTCAGCCTCGCTTATTTCAATCTCCACATTACCGCACGACGCATACGCATGCTGTTCCTCGGTTCCGAACGGTCCGGGAACGATTTCAATTCCCTGCTTCCACTCCTGCGGCAGCTTCAGTGTAAGTCTTATCATACATTTTCAATGTTTCGTTCTGCAAATTTAAGCGTTTTCATCAAACCGGAAAAACTCTTGTTTTTATGGCATGTGTGAATTATTTGTGAAATCCATTAATGACATATCTGTACGACAGCTAACTTTGCAGCCAGAAAGTCAAGGAAGCCGGTTGGCTCCCAAATAATTATTGGTATGATTAATGGAAAGCCTCCCGTCTGTGAAGATAGGAGGCTTTCACATAATGGGAAGGCGAGATTGCTTTTTTGCATTGCCGGAAAATAATGCCTAATTTTGCGAATCATTTCAGAAATCATCTGACCTGACAACAAAAAACACTCTAATCTAATAAAAAGCAAAATTATGATTGATTGCAAAGACGTGAACTATGTGGCTCCACATGTGAAAGCAGTGGAGGTCAAATCACAGCGTATGCTCTGCACGAGCAATCCCATGAATGCGATTCAAAATGAACGTTACGAGATTGGTTCAACAGACTGGTTTTAAAATCCCGACAAGACAATGAAAACATATATCCATATTTTGGCTGCCGCTGCGATAACAGTATTTAGCGGATGTGCAAATGACTTCACTCCAGAAGCAATGACTGTCAGCAACCGCAATCTTGTGTTCACAGCTACAATGGAAAACGGTGCAGGCAAATCACGCGCAACGATTGACAATACGCTAAACTGCGCATCGTGGGAAGAAGAAGACCTTATCAGCATAAACGGTGTGAATTACAGTGCGCAGAGCGCCGGCACACAGACCACATTCAAGGCCGCCAATGAAGGCGAAGAGGCCGAAGGTGATGTCTTCAAGGCGTACTTCCCGGCAGGGCTCTACAACAACGGCACACTAACACTGCCGGGTGTGATTAGCGAAACATGGAAAGATGGCGCATTCAATATGCCGATGTACGCAAGCAGCACAACAACTGACCTTGCGTTCAAAAACCTGTGCGGTGTACTGAAGGTCATTGTCAAAAGCACGCAGATTGCCAGAGTGAAGAGCATCAAGGTAAGTAGCCTCAACCATGCCACCAGCGGTGTGTTTACAGTAAATGGCAGCAACGCAGCCATACTTTCAAATAAAGACGCATCTGAGAACAATATTACAGTCACATATACTGAATCTGTCACAACTAGCGCCGAAGGTACGGCTTTCTACATTGCCATTCCTCCGCAAGTATACAATGAACTGATGATAGTTGTCAGCGATGGAACAAACAGCAAGGTAATGACAACCGCAAAAGGTGTTTATGTAGGTATTGAGCGCAACAAAATCTATCCGCTTGTGTTTGAGGACAACACCACTGGCGAGGTTAATGGCATTGGATGGGTACAGCTCTGGGCACATGGTCCGAAATTTGCCGATCGGAATGCAGGAGGTAATTCATGTACGGATGCAGGAATATATTGCAATGGAAGAACGTTGTCAACATATGGCATAAAGCAAATACAAAATTTGTTAACAGCATGGCATGTACCCTCTGCAGCTGAAATTGATACACTCATAAAATATACCGACCAAATCTGGTGTAGCAACTATAATGAATCAGATAAAGCAGGTTTTCTGTTAACAGGCAAGGACGACTTCGCCAATAACAGCATATTCCTGCCGGCTGCCGGATATGGTAGTTATACTGGGAGTAGAGATTATGATGATGGACAATATAATCTACAAAACGTAGGTGTTGGCTATTACCTGACTTCAACAAGGTCAACAAATGAAAACTGGGCGGTCAAATATTTGCACCTCAATTACAATCAAAGCGAACAATCCTATGATATACGCATTAATACACTAGATTATGCCAACTTCTTTTCAGTCCGCCTGATTCTTAATGAAAATGAAAAGCCCACTAAGGGTACACTTCCAGCTGCCGGTGTGGACAATGCGATAAACTGGGTCCAGCTTTGGGAAAACGGACCTAAATTCGCAACAGTCAATGTCGGTGTAACCGATGGCAGTGAAACAAAGTCAGGCAACAGATATTCTTGGATAAATGACGGTTCCTTTGAATGGGGCAGCAACTGGCGTATGCCAACAAAAGAGGAAATGGATTCTCTTATATCAAGCAATAAATGCGAAACTTCATGGACTACCAAGAATGAAGTCAACGGATGGTTGTTCACCGGAAAGGGCAAGTTCTCAGACAACAGCATATTCATCCCTGCATTCTCGGCAGATCAAATGGCCAAAGGAAGTTATTGGACTGCAACCAGTGTCGCTGACAACCAAGAGAAAGCGTACATGTTCATGTTCTCTGACACAGCATTATGGACAACGAAAGCATCAATAACCAATAGTTTTTACATAAGAGCTGTCGTCAATGAGTAAAACTGACCGACCCATTATTACGCTATAAAGTTGACAACAGACAAAATTGTTGTATCTTTGAAATAGAATTCAGATAACAGCAACTGTGAATAGAACATCAACAGAAAACCTTTATCAGTTAGACGGCAGAGCAAAGCTGACCAAGGCTGTACCGTACGGACTGCAGCATGTGCTTGCTATGTTCGTTTCTAACGTCACACCTATCATCATTCTTGCAAACATAGTCGGACTTGAATCAGGTCTCTCCGCCAGCCTTGTCCAGAATGCAATGATAATAGCTGGAATTGGTACAATGATCCAGCTCTATCCGGTTTGGAGAATCGGTTCGCGCCTCCCGGTCGTTATGGGAATCAGTTTCACTTTCCTTTCCCTCTCTATAGGAATTGCAACCTCACAGGGAATGGGCACCCTCATGGGCGCTGTCATTGTTGGTGGTATAGTTGAAGGTCTGCTCGGCCTGTTCGCATATAAATGGAAGAAGGTCATTTCTCCTATAATCGCTGCTGCGGTCGTGACGAGCATCGGCTTCTCACTGCTCCCGATCGGTGCGAATTCTTTTGCCGGCGGTGAAGGCGCTGCAGATTTTGGATCAGCAAAAAACTGGATAGTCGGAACCGTTACCCTGCTGACCTGTTTCGGCTTCTTCGCATTCGCAAAGGGCTTCCTGAAATCACTCTCAGTACTCATGGGCCTTATTGTCGGATACGTCCTGGCAGCATGCATAGGAATGGTCAATTTGTCGTTTACAAACGTTTCTGTAATCGACATTCCGGATTTCCTTCCTTTCAAACCGGAATTCAAACTTGGGGCAATCCTCCCTATCATCTGTATCTACCTGGTCTCAGCTACTGAAACGATAGGTGACACCAGCGCTCTGACTTCATTTGCCTTCAAACGAGAACCGACCACCAAAGAACTTCAAGGATCAATCAGTTGTGATGGTTTCATCAGTTCACTTTCCGGGCTGTTCGGGTGTACCCCGATAACCTCGTTCAGCCAGAACATAGGTCTGCTTGCCATGAACCATGTAGTCAACCGCTTTACAATTGCGACCGGCGCGGCTATCATGATTATAGCCGGCCTGTTTCCGGCAATTGGCGTTGCGCTAACCAGCATTCCACAGTGCGTGCTCGGTGGTTGCACGATAATGATGTTCGGTTCCATTCTTTATACCGGCTTTGACATGATTGCGAGATGCGGTTTCACAAAGCGCAATCTCTGCATACTATCTTTGTCTCTCGGAATAGGTATAGGTTTTACGCAGGCCCCGGAAATGTTCAATATATTTCCTGACCTGATAAGAAGCGTGTTCGCTGACAACTGTGTCGCAATTGTGTTTCTGCTAGCCCTTATTCTTGACAGTTGTTTACCTGAAGATTCCAAATAAATGGAAAAGTATCCAAAGCACTGGTTGACGTGCATTGGAAAAGTTTTATACGGGATTAATTGGAACATTCCAAAACAGATTCTAAATTTGCGGAGTTTTTTTGGATATAACCGTATAACCTAATGAAATATTACATTCTTTTTGGCCCTCCAGGGGCTGGCAAAGGCACTCAGGCTGGTGCCATCTCAGAAAAGTACAACCTGAAGCATATCAGTACAGGTGAGCTTCTCCGTGCGGAAATTGCCGCAGGAAGTGAACTGGGCAAACAGGCAAAAAGCCTTATTGAAGCTGGAAAGCTTGTTCCGGACAGCGTTGTTGAAGGTATGATAGAGAACACTTTCAATACTGAAAAAAATGTTGCAGGATTCCTGCTTGACGGTTTCCCACGCACGCTCGGACAGGCAAACGACCTTGACAAGATGCTTGAGTCACGTGGAGAAAAGGTAAACGCAGTACTCTCTATCATGATTTCTGACGAGACTATCAAATCACGTCTTGCACATCGTGCCCAGATTGAAGGTCGCGCCGACGATGCCAATCCCACGACAATACAGAACCGTATTGACACATATCACAAGCAGACCGAACCTCTGATAGAATTCTACAAGAATTGCGGAAAGTATTATGAAGTTGACGGTGAATGCGGTGACATTGAAGATGTACGCAAGGCCATGTTCAACGTGTTTCGCGGTATGGACAAAAAGTTTCTGGACCGCCAGGTGGTAATAGATGAAGATCTGCTGGATAAAGTTCAGCGCATGGCACAGGACTCTCCCCGACTCCGCATGAACTACGACCTGCGCAACAGTGAAGAGGACCAGTCACAGCGTATGCTCAACGTCATGCTTCCGGGAACCAAGACTACAATCCACAAGCATAATCTGTCAAGCGAGACAATCATGCTGCTTCGTGGAAAGATGGATACCGTGTTCTACAACGAGAACGGCGTGGAAAAGGAGCGCATCCACATGGGCGGTGACACCGGAGTGTTCGGTGTGAACATCCCCAAGGGACAGTGGCATACCTTTGAAGTGGAAGAACTGGCCATAATCTTCATGGCTCAGGACTGTGCATGGTCTCCTCTCACAAAAGAGGACATGCTTTCAAAGTAACTGGGAAAGAAAAACGCAGATACAGCACACAAGAGACACTGCAAGCATTCCCATGCCTTTCCAGGCACATGTAACACCTATCGCCAGCGTAGCCAACCCTATCGCTGGCGATGTTGTTTCCATAATTGCAGGAAATGTCATGACCGACAAGGTGATGTATGGCACATAATGAAAGAAGCTGCGGACGAACCGGTTTGTAATGCGTTCCTTCAGAAGCAGCAGAGGCAGCACACGCACCAGATTGGTTGTCAGTGCCGTCACAGCAATATATATGAAAATGTTTCTTTCAGTCATGTTCTCCAGTAACTTTACTGTCATCAACCTCGACCGATGCCGGCAACAGCCATGCAAACAGCAATGACACTATAACGGTCAGAATCATGGTCCTTGTGCCGTTGTCTATATTCCTGACAACAGGACATACGGAACATATCCAGCTTAACAGGCATGCCACAGTAACGGCTACAGTCAGTTTCCAGTGTTTTCTTGCCGCTGTCACGACTATGGAGATGAACATTCCATATAGGGCCACACCAAGAGCACTGACAATATCAGCAGGCAGAGAATTGCCCGCCGCTATGCCTGAAGCCGTACCGGCAGCCCACATGACACCAGCAACCGACATTGCGCCATAAGTGTATTTGGGCTGCAGACATCCTTTGTAGGCAATTGAAATGCCGTAAACCTCATCGGTCATGCAACAGCCTACCAGAATTTTCTGAAACAATCCGATATCCGGTGGCAGTTTCTGTGTGATTGTGGCGCTCATCAGCAGATACCTGAGGTTTACAACCACGCACATTACAATGACAGCCATATATGACGCATTGGCTGCAAAGAGTGTGTAAGCTCCGAATTCTCCAGCAGAAGCGCGTGTAAAAAGGCTGCATAAGAAACCGGTAGCAGGTACAAGTCCTGCATTCCTTGCCACGATGCCCATAGAGAATGAAACTGCAAAATAACAGGCGGCTATTGGAATGCCGTCTCTGACACCTTGCAGGAATATGTTCTGTCCGCTCTGACTCATCAGCTCATGAAAAAGGCGTCAGAGTGACGCCATATTCTTTTCATTAAGAAGGTTCTTGCCTTCCGGCGTATATGCATATTCAATGCGGTCAGCATAGAACTTTTCAACTTTTCCGCGCACAACCTTCATTGTACTGTTCACCAGACCGCCCTTTTCAGTAAACTGTTCCGGAAGTACTACAATTGCTGCAGGCAACCATCGCTCCGGGAACAGGCCTTCGCGTGTTCCACCCTTACGATAGCTGTCAACTTCTTCCTGAATCTTTTTCAGCATGATTTCCTTGGCTTCTGCCGATTCAAGGTCAATTCCAGGCTTCTGATGTGCGGCATATTCCTTCAATGCTTCCTTATTGGGAACCACCAGAGCAATTGTATAAGGGTTCATATCGTTGTGCAGAAGCGTATTGTCAATATACTTGCTTCCATCGGTAAGACCGTCCTCAAAGCCCTCCGGCGAATATTTTTCTCCGTCAGGTGAAATAAGAAGAGACTTGAATCGGCCTGTAACGTAAAGATAACGCGGATCTTCGGTGCAGATATAACCCATATCGCCCGTATGCAGCCATCCGTCAACTATTGTGCTGGCGGTCGATTCAGGATTCTTCCAGTAACCGCCCATGACATTCTCTCCACGTATCACAATCTCACCGCGTGTTCCGTGTGCAACTTCTTTTCCATCGGAATCACAGATTTTTATATCCATAGGTTTGACAGTACGTCCTGATGAACCGAAACGTGCTCCTGCCGGTGAGTTTGAACATATTATAGGTGTTGCCTCGGACAGGCCGTATCCCTGGAAAATGGGAATTCCTATTGCGCAGAAATAACGCTGCAGCTCTATGTCCAGCAGTGCACCTCCACCTACGAACAACTGCAACCGGCCTCCAAGACCTTCACGCACGCTCTTGAATATGAGTTTGTCAAACAGCTTGACCATAGGCCAGCGCCAGAACTGCCAACCTCCACGGTTGTAATACTCCTTGTTGTAAGCAATGGCGTTCTTGAGCGCAAAATTGTACAGTTTTTCCACCTTCGGACCTTTTGCTTTGATGCCGGCCTCAATGTTCTTCTTGAAGTTGCGCGAAATAGCCGGTACCGAAAGCATTATATGCGGCTTGATTTCCTTTATGGCTATCGGCATGTTTCTCAAAGTCTGCATAGGAGTCTTGCCGACCGGCACTGTTGCAATGCTGCCACCATGGTACATCATGGTATAGAATCCGGCCACATGAGCGAAACAATGGTCCAGCGGCAGAACAATGAGCATTACCCAATCGTTCGGAATATCAATTACAGACACGCCCTGCTCCACGTTGGCAGTATAATTCCTGTGTGTCAGGATAATGCCCTTAGGATCGGCTGTAGTACCCGATGTATAAGTGATGTTGGCAGGATCGTCGGGACCTATCTGGGCAATACGCTCATCAAGCGCTCCCGGATTGTCATTCATGAACTTAAGGCCCATATCACGAATCTGGCCTATTGTCATTTCGTTTTCTTGCAGATCTTCAATATTGTCAAGTACTATGACTTTCTCAACAAGCGGTGTTCCGGGCACCGTTTTCCTTATTTTTGGAAGCTGTTGGGCCGATGCCACTACGAATCTGGCATCGGAATGGTTGATGCGGAACAACAGGTCATTGGTCTCTTCAAGTTTGGTTGAGAGCGGAACATCGACACCACCGGCAAACAGTATGCCCAGTTCGGTAAGAATCCACAGGTTGCGGCCTTCTGAAATCAAGGACACCCTGTCTCCCTTCTGCAATCCCAATGCCATGAAACCGGCAGCAAGAATGCGGCCTTCACGGTATGTGTCGGCAAACGATGTCTCACGCCAGACGTCACCGGTCTTTTCACGAAGAAAGGTCTTGTCTGCAAATTTGTTGCAATAGTGCTCTACAAATTCTATTATTGTCGGTCTTTCGTTCATAACAGTCATATAGTTTATTATTCTACGCAAATATAGACAAAAAGGCACATACTATATCAAAAAGGTTTATCTTTGCATGAGAAGTCGCGACAAACGCCGTGTTTTGCCAATTATTAACCTATTTATAATACAACATCTATGAAAACTATCAAGAGTATCGGATTCAGCATGCTGCTGCTCATGAGTGCAGCTGTCATTTTCAGTTCTTGCGGTGCAGGCGCTCCTAAACAGTCAAAGGAACTGGTTCTTGCAGAAGGCGACCGTGCAACACTTACCAACGACGGTGAATACACCACCATTGAATTCCCCGATCAGCTGACCGCAGAAGACGGCACATTGTACGACACTGACCTGATGGGTTATCTGTCAAACTGCAACGCTCCTATTTCAACCGACGGAACAGACTGGGACGGTTTCCGCATCTACTATTACATGCACAATTCACGTGAATGGCTCCACAAGGGCATCTACGAGAATCCTGCTGAAATCAAGGTGTCACAAATCAAGAAGATTGTCATTGCAAACAGATATACCTATCTGAGAAACTTCAACACCAAGATGACTCTTCTGAACAATTCAAAGGAAATGAAGAACGACAACGGCTACAAGGAGGAAGTCCAGTTCGGAAACACCTACTATTACTATATCGAAGTCATTCTCCGCGACTGATTTTAACAGCAATATCATAGAAAAGGCCGGCTAATCGCTTTTAGCCGGCCTTTTTTTGCCCGCAAGCAAAACGGCCCGAATCACGCACCGCGGACTGGGAAATGTGGCTATCGGCTCATTCGGTGACGCTTGGTCACAAGCGCATAGCCGCAGGTGCGGCATATTGGCTCTACTGCCTTGTGTGCTGAGAAGCCGTCAAATATGCGTCTGGCGCGCTCGGTTGACAGAATCTCGTCAAGAGTCTGGTCGAACAGGTTTCCGAGCGGCATGCTGCCGTTGTGGTCAAGACAGCACGGAACCACGGTGCCATCGGCCAGAACACCTATCTGGTTGCGCAGGGCATAGCAGAACAGTTCGCCGTCCTCTTCCACTCCGCCACATGGGTCGGCATTCCCGGGACCGCTATCGGGCCATTCGAATTTGCTGTCGAATTCCAGATACAGGTTATGACACAGTTCATAGCCATTACGGTTCTCCTTCCACGGTGCCGGCACGTACTGTTCAAGCATTTTCAGAATCTCTGCGTTACGGCTTTCCAGCCCTCCCTGATTCCAGAGTCTGAGCACTATGATGCAGCCTTTCCGGGCAGCCTCAATGGAGAATCTCATGACACCGTCAATATAGGATTGCGGATTGTCACCGTCATTCCCTTCAAAAGCGTGCAGTGAAATGTTTGTCTTGTACGGCAGAGAATCCATAAGTCCGCTTTGCAGAAGTGTCCCGTTTGTGGTCAGCACCGGAATGAAGCCCTTCTGGCGTGCCAGCGCAATGAACGTTGGCAGCAGTTTGTGCGAACAAGGCTCGCCCATAAGGTGGAAATACAGGAATCTGACCTTGCCCTTCAGCCTGTCTGTCAGTGTCTGGAACTCATTGAGTGTAAGCTGGCGGTGCTTTCTTGTGTGCCCCGGACAGAAGCGGCATTCAAGATTGCAGATGTTGGTAATCTCCAGATAGCACCGGGTAAGCATTTCAGAAAAGCGGTAAGATTATCTGCCTGTCAGTCTGATGACAAGTTGCCTTGAGGTTTCGGCCGATACGCGGAAACGGTTGTCGCTGCGCTGCCCTATCACCCACAATATGTCTTTGCCGTCGGTCAGGACCAGCTGCCGACGCTTCTGCGGAAGACTGAATTTCAAATCTGTCATGAAGTCACTGAGCAACCTGCGGCCCTTCATTCCGAACGGGTGGAAGCTGTCTGCGTTCTGCACATTCCTTACCTGCAGTGAAGTGCCGGCAAGGTCAGCATCGAGAGTGGCCACATTGCGGTCTCTTGAAATGGGCGCATTGACGGGCGCAAATGAAAAAGCAAGGCTGGAACCGTCAGGAAGCTGAACTTCAAGGCCGTCTTCAACAGCCACATCCACAAGCAGTTCCGTTTCACTTTCCTTGCGCACCAGCAATCTGCCGCGGTCAACGTACAGAATGCTGCCGGCAGCATGGAAGCATCGGCCCGGTTCACCTTGAGCCGCAGCGTAAACCTGTTCGGCAAGACTTTCCGAGAAGCCGTAACCGGACAGTATTTCATACAGTACAGCCTTTGACTTCAAATGACTGTCACCATTGTCATCAAGCAGCATAAGTGACTGGATATCAATGTCGCAGCCATCGGCACATGGAGTGACGCACATTGCCTTCGACTTGTCCACGGCCTCTTCATAAAACGCCAGAGCCTGACGCAGATGGGCCGATGTGCGGTCAATGGCGCAGTCAACATCAGGGTTGGTCTGGCGCATCAGAGGCAGCAGTTCGAGCCGTATTCTGTTGCGGGTGCAGTCAGCTTCAAGGTTGGTGCTGTCAGTAACGTAATTCTGTCCCTGAACGGTCAGCCAGTATTCAATATCGCGGCGGGATACGCACAGGAAAGGCCTTACAATGAATCCGTTTTTCGGCTTTATGCCGCACAGGCCGCGTATTCCGGTACCTCGCATCAGATTCATGACAACAGTTTCTACCGAATCGTCACGATGATGCGCTATACATACGGCCGATGCTCCGTTCTCAAGCCTGAGACGTTCAAAGTCAGCGTACCTGAGTTCGCGTGCAGCCATTTCAATGGAAGCATGGTGTTGTGCGGCGTACTGACGCGTGTCGTAGCTGCACAGTTCCAGCCTGACACCAAGCCTGGTGCAGAGTTCCTGTGCAAAAGCCTGGTCGCGGTCGCTTTCATTGCCACGCAGATGGAAATTGCAATGGACGGCAATGCAATCGCACCCCAGACTGTGACGCACAAGCAGCAGGGCTGTGCTGTCAGCTCCTCCGCTCAAACCCACCAGCACTCTGGCTCCAGGTTCAAGCAGGCCGTTTGCGGCAATGTATTCCTCTACCCTTTTCTGCAACATGATGCCAAAAGTACTGATTTGGCAAAGAAAAACTTAATTTTGCACTGACATTTTGAAGCACACAGAGATATGAAGATTGTTTATTTCCATGGTTTCGGTTCATCGGGAGCAAGCGGAACGGTTGAGAGCCTGAGACATAATCTGCCTGATTTTGAAATAGTTGCGCCTGACATTCCGGTCGATCCGGCCGATGCCCTTCCATATCTGAAGGATTTGGTACAGCAGGAACAGCCCGACCTGATAATAGGCACGTCGATGGGTGCCATGTACGCCCAGCAGATGTACGGTTTCAAGAAGATTCTTGTCAATCCGGCATTCAACATGTCAACCATGTCGAAAGTCATGAAGGCCGGCAAGAAATACCCCTTCCGGAACGGACGCAAGGACGGTGCCAAGGATTTCATGATTACCGGACAGATAGTCAAGAATTTCAATCAGATGGAACGCCAGCAGTTCAAAGGCATCACCGATTTTGACCTGCAGAACACATGGGGGCTTTTCGGCACTCATGACACAACGGTGAACTGCTATGACCTGTTCAAGAAGCATTACACTAACGCACAGCGCTTTGACGGGGAGCACAGTCTGAACGACAAATCGCTCAAACAGGCCGTTCTTCCACTTGTCAGGCAGATTCTTTCAATAAATTGAAAAATAAAGCGTACCTTTGCGTTTTAAAACGAAAACAGCTTAAAAAGCCATAACCGGAACGACATGAAGATAAGTGACATTTTTGCCGGAAAGAAGACATTGTCATTCGAAATCTTTCCCCCGAAAAGAGAGGAAGACACATTCACTCTGATTGAAAACACAATAACCAAGCTTGACTCGTACAAGCCTGATTTCATAAGCGTCACCTACGGCGCTTTAGGCAACACACTTACCAATACTGCAAAGATTGCCAAGCACATAAAGGACCACACAAGCGCCGAACCTCTTGCCCACCTTACCTGTGTGGCATCGACCGAAGGCAGAATTGACGAAGTGTGCGGCGAACTGAAGCAGGCCGGTGTCGAGAACATTCTCACACTGCGCGGAGACATGCCCAAGGATGTCACCACACCTGTCTTTTCAGACTTCAAGCATGCATCGGACCTTGCACATTACATACACGGCAAATATCCGGGCGACTTCTGTCTGGCAGGAGCATGCTATCCGGAAAAGCACCCGGAAGCTGAAAACATGCGCCAGGACATTGAGTTCATGAAGAAAAAGCAGGACGAAGGCATGCAGTTCTTCAACAGCCAGCTGTTCTTTGACAACGAAGCATTCTACCATTTCCTGCTTCAGGCACGCAAGGCCGGAATCACGGCACCGATCATTCCCGGCATCATGCCCGTAACCAACTACGCACAGCTGGACCGCATGATTCAGGTGACCGGATGCAACGTTCCGCTCAAGCTGCGCAACTACTTTGACAAAT
Organism: Bacteroidaceae bacterium; assembly: GCA_024398755.1. GTDB lineage: Bacteria > Bacteroidota > Bacteroidia > Bacteroidales > Bacteroidaceae > Colenecus. The sequence continues at coordinate 14,175 of JAKSIQ010000010.1, forward strand.
ACAAGGACGACAAGGCCGCCATTGAAGAGATAGGCCTGATATTCACCAGCTACCAGATTCTTGACCTGATAGCCAATGACGTTGACGGAATACACATTTATTCAATGAACAAGAGCGGTTTCATAGGCCGCCTGATGGACAACATAAGCTACGTTGCCGAAAAGTTCTTTGAATGACAATACGTTCCTTGAATACCCAGATGACAGAAAAAATACAGATTCTTGACGGCTCACAGGGCAGTTACCTGTCGCAGATAAGCGGCAGTGACAACCTTTGTGTGGCTCTGCTCAACCTGACTGCCCCGGAACTGGTGCAGCGCATGCACCGTGAATACATTGAAGCCGGTTCGCAGTACATATCGACCAACACATTCGAACTGAACCCCATCAAATGGGCCAGCCACGAACAGCCCTGGCAGGAAGTTGCCGCAGCTGCAATTGACAACGCACGCAAGGCCATAGGAGACAGGACCGATGTGAAACTGATGTTCGATGTTTCGACAAGCGGCCAGCTCATGCAGCCCGTAGGTTCCATGAGCTTCCAGGAGGCATACGACAACTACCGTCAGGTTGCCGAATTCGCATACGGAAAGGTTGACGGATTCCTGCTGGAGACTTTCAGCGACATATACGAACTGCGCGCCGCCATACTTGCTGTAAAGGACGTGTGCAGCAAGCCGGTATTCGCATCGATGACATTCGATGACCAGTGTCGCACGCTGACAGGTTCTACGCCTGAAATTGTAGCCCTGACGCTGTCGTCACTTGGGGTCGATGCCCTTGGCGTGAACTGTTCGTCGAATCCGGATATTGTGCTGGAAGTGGTACGGCGCATGAGACCGTTCGCACAGTGCCCCATTCTGGCCGAGCCCAACAAGGGACTGCCGCGCATGGTTGACGGACGCGTGTTCTATGACTTCACTGACGCCGCCTTTGCAGACATCTGCCGCAAGCTTGTTGAAGCCGGCGCCACATACATTGGAGGCTGCTGCGGTTCCACACCGTCAAGCATCAAGGCCATAAGCAGTCTGAAGGAGCTTGATGCCCCGATGACACTGGAACCGGACGGAACATACATCTGTTCATCGACCGTTCTGCTGAAACTTGGCAAAGGTACGGTCTGTGGCGAACGTCTGAACCCTACCGGCAAGAAGAAACTCAAGGAAGCGCTGGCAAACGGCAACTTCGAATACCTGAAGGAAGAAGCTCTTGCACAGAAGCAGGCCGGAGCTGATTTCCTTGATTTGAACTGCGGAATTCCCGCAGCCGACGAGACCGCTCTGCTCTGCCAGGCCGTGCAGAACGTACAGGAGGTCTGCGACCTTCCGCTTCAGTTGGACTCGTCATCGCCCGCGGCCATTGCCGCAGCCTTACGCGTATATAATGGTGTACCTATGATCAATTCGGTAAACGGCAGCCAGAAGTCAATGGACGAAATGCTTCCGCTTATCGCAAAATACCGTCTGCCGGCCGTTACGCTCCCGCTCGATGACAACGGCGTACCTGACAATGTGATTGGACGTATGAACATTGCCAACCGCATAGAACTCAGGGCATCGGGACTTGGAATAGACCGCCGCCAGCTTGTGTTCGACGGACTTGTAATGGCAGTGTCAAGTGACCAGAGATATGGTAATGTGACACTTGAAACCATTTCACAGCTGCATGCGGCAGGATTCCTGACAACGATAGGACTTTCAAACGTATCGTTCGGTCTTCCGGACCGCCCTACTCTGAACCGCAATTTCCTGGCTATGGCCATATACGCCGGGCTTGACATACCAATCATGAATCCTATGGACCGTGACACCATGGCCACCCTCAGAGCCGCAATGGCCCTGACCGGGAACGATCCTGACTGCGGGCGGTATGTTGAGTTCAACAATGAAAGCGGCGCCGATGCACAATCGGATTCATTGTTCGATGTAATTGTAAACGGCGACCGCAGCCGCATTTCAGAATGTCTTGAACGCGAACTTCCAAAATACGGCAAGGACGGAATAGTGAACGATGTGCTCATTCCGGCTTTGAACAAGGTTGGCGACGGATTTGGTGCAGGCAAGCTGTTTATGCCTCAGCTCATACGGTCAGCACAGGCAGCCAAACAGGCATTCGAGCTTCTTGCCGGACAATACGAAAGCAACACAGCCAACCAGTCAAAAGCCACGCTCATGCTGGCAACCGTTCACGGTGACGTTCACGATATAGGCAAGAATATTGTAGGCGTAGTGGTACAGAGCCACGGCTATGGTGTGATTGACCTTGGCAAGGATGTGCCCAAGGAGACAATACTTGAAGCTGCGCTCAAGGAAAAGCCTCAGGCAATAGGTCTCAGTGCACTGATGACCACAACTGTCGAGTCGATGCGTGAAACGATAGCATATCTGAGGGAAAACGGCATCACCTGCCCCATAATTGCCGGAGGCGCCGTAATGACCGGACAGATTGCCACAAAAATAGGCGCTGACCATTATGCCAAAGACGCACTCGAAGCCGCCCGCATATTCGGTTCAATTCTATAGGGCTGTCCAGGACAATAAAACAGAAGCGGGGCGAACTTTTCAGTTTGCCCCGCTCTGCTTTATATGAGTTTGGAATCATCCAAGATCAATGCTGTCATTGACAAGTTTCATAAGACCGGCAGCGTCAAGCGACTGACGCAGTGTGGTGTCATTGAAAGCAGTCAGATACTTGATCATGTAATCGACTATATTCTCTGAGAAGACTCCCTTTGAAGTATAGATTTCGCGGTCCTTGACCAGTTCCTGAGCGGCTTCAACGCAGCAGCCCGGCAGCTGTTCAAGAGCCTCCTGTACCGCCTTGTTCTTTTCGTCGTGTATGTTCACGCCAAGACCGACGAAAGTCTTTTCGGCAATTTCCAGACCGTTCGGCATTTCAAAGCCGTGACGTGCGGCGCAGCACAGGGCTGCCATGAGCAGATATGTGTCGGCAAAGCCGTCGCTGGCGCGCCATTCGAATGTCTGCTTGTCGCTGAAGTCATGCTTGCCGGCAATCTCCTTATCCTGCGGATTGGCTGCTGCGGCCATGTTCATAGGCTTGAGCCATCCTAATGGAACACGTACCAGAGCACTGCGGTTCGAGAATGACCAGCACAGCGATGTGGGTGCTTCCTGATGCGGAACAAGGCGCATGAATGACAGCGGATGCGGATTGCCGAAAGCAGGCAATGAAGTACCGGCATCCATATATCCGGCTATTGCCTTTTTGCATTCGTCTGTCAGTTCTCCGTTCTTTGTCATTACTGACTTGCCATTGCGTGTGAACTTGCAGTGGACGTGCATGCCTGATCCTGCCTTGCCCACAGTAATCTTTGGAGCGAATGTCAGTGACACGCCGTACTGGTATGCAAGCTGACGCATTGCCCACTTGGCAATTACCAGCTGGTCGGCTGCATCTTCTATATTGATAGGAAGGAATTCAATTTCATTCTGTTCGTATATCTTGCCGTCCTGAGTGAAGTTGCCTACCTCGGAATGTCCGTACTTGATATTGCCGCCGCACTGTGCTATAATCTGCATAGCCTGAGTGCGAAGATCTGCAAACTTGCAGAAAGGAGCGCTTTCGTGATATCCCTTCTGGTCAGGAGTCTGATAGAGAGAATCGGCATCGGCCACAACATAATACTCGAGTTCGCCCATGGCCTGCATTTCAAGACCTGTGGTCTCGGTGAAAGCCTTGTGAGCCTTGTGCAGAATGTACTGCGGGCTGCTTTCAAACATCTGTCCTTCACGGTCAAAGAATGAGCACAGCATGTCAACCGTAGGAACGTCGGTAAACGGATTCAGGAATGCCGTGGAATAGCGCGGCATGACGTACAGGTCACTCTTTCCTGCTTCAATGAACGGGAACAGGCTTGAACCGTCAACGCGTTCACCGGCCATGAGTATGTTCTCAAGGTGTTCCTGTGAGCCGATTACAAAATTCAGGGTCTTGAGCTTGCCGTCCCATCCGCAGTAGTGGAAATTGACAAACTCGACTGCATTCTCCTTGCAATAGCGGATAATGTCGCTGCATGTAAACTCTTTAGCCGGTTTGCCAAGAAAGCGTACCAGACCGTTAGGGTTCATTTCAATGTATTTGTCCATGTGAATATATATATGTCTTGACTAACAAGTGCAAACTTACACAAATTTGGCATACTCACTTTCAAAAAAATGCGCTATTTTTGCACATCAATTTAAAAAAAGAAATAATGAAGAAACTTATCGCAATCTGTCTTTCAACAACTCTGCTTCTGTCAAGTTGCTCATCATGGAACAAAACCGCCAACGGTTCAGTACTTGGCGGTGCAGCAGGTGTCCTTATCGGCGCTGGAATCGGTGCACTTGTAGGAAATGACGCACAGAGCGCAGCCATAGGCGCAGCCATAGGCGGTGCAGTTGGTGGTGGTACCGGTGCAATTATCGGTCACAAAATGGACAAGAAGGCTGAAGAGCTTGCAGCAATCGAGGCTGCCAAGGTTGAAACAGTCACTGACGTGAACGGCCTTTCTGCCATCAAGGTCACATTTGACAGCGGCATTCTGTTCGGTTTCAACAGTTCAAAGCTGAGCGCCGAATCAAAGGAATCACTTGACCAGTTTGCAAAGACCATGGCCGATATGACCGAGACCGACATCACCGTACTGGGTCATACCGACAACGTAGGTACTGCCGAGGCTAACGAAAAGGTATCTGCAAAGCGTGCCGACGAAGTTGCCACTTATCTGACAAAGGCCGGCATCAGCAAGGACAGAATCACTGCTGAAGGCAAGTCATTCACAATGCCTGTTGCCAGCAACGACACTGAAGAAGGACGTGCACAGAACCGTCGCGTTGAGATTTACATCTCAGCCAACGAGAACATGATCAAGGAGGCTGAAGCCCAGAACTGATTTGAAGCGCTTTCCAACTGACTGACGATGGAGCATTTCATCGTTACCAAACAGACCAGACCGGTTGAAAATCCTTTTCAGCCGGTCTCTTCTTTTATAAAATGGCTATATTTGTGACATTGAAACAAATGAATGACAATATGGACAGAATTACAGGATTTGTTTTGGCAGCAGCATTCGGACTTGTTTTTTCAACAGAGGCCGATGCGCAGTTCTTCATGATGGGCGGTGGCAACCGCGCCGCACAGGACAGTTTGAGACAGATAGCCGCGGCCGATTACAGCAATATGCTGGAGCAGCTTGGCATAGACGCGCCGCGTGAAGGACGCCAGCCCAACAGCAAGGATGAAAGCAAGCACCCCAACTACAACGAACTGGAGGCAAACCCCTACCCGTTCTATCCGGACGCGCTGACCACTCTTGACGGAAAGCATGTCAGAAATGCCAGAATGTGGAACAAGGTACGCCGCCCGGAACTTGTCAGACTGTTTGAAGACAATGTCTACGGACGCATTCCTGAAAATGTGCCCGGTGTCACATGGACGGTTTCAAAAGAAGAGGAAAAAGATTTCAAGGGCACTCCCGTTATTGTACGCTACCTTACAGGCACTGTTGACAATTCAATGTACCCGGCCATTACCGTCGAGATTCAGGCAAACGTGGTCTGGCCAAAGGGAAAGACCGATGTTCCGGTTATCATGGAATTCGGTTTCGGTGCTGGCGATCCCACAGCTACACGCGGAAATTCAGTCTCTTGGCAGCAACAGGTTGTGGAACGCGGATGGGCAGCCTGCTCAATCAATCCGTCATCGATACAGGCCGATGCCGGTTCCGGTCTCACGAACGGCATAATAGGTCTGTGCAACAAAGGCGAATTCCGCAAGCCTACCGACTGGGGCTCACTGCGCGCCTGGGGCTGGGGCGTATCACGTCTGCTTGACTATTTTGAGACATGCTCAGAGTTCGATGCTACAAAGACCGCCATTGAAGGCGTGTCACGCTACGGCAAGGCGGCTCTTGTCGCAATGGCATTCGAGCCAAGGATTGCAGCTGGATTCATTGCATCATCAGGCAAGGCCGGAGCAGCAGGCTGGCGACGCGACTGCGGTGAAAGCATCGGCAACATAGTATCGAACGAAGAATATCACTGGGTATGCGGCAACCTTATAAAATACGGTACAGACCCAATGACCGAAAACGACCTGCCTGTTGACCAGCACGAACTGATTGCCCTGTGCGCTCCGCGCGCCTGCTTCATATCGACCGGCACCTTTGACGGTGACAAGTGGCAGGATGTTGTAGGTTCGTTCATATCGGCCAGCAAGGCAAGCCCTGTCTATGAACTGTTCGGACTTCCAGGACTTGGAACCGACCTGTTCCCGGGAGTTGACAACGGGCTGATGGACGGTCCTCTGGCCTACCGTCAGCATCACGGCGGCCACGAGGCCACACCAAACTGGCCGTACTTCCTCGATTGGTTTGACCATCAGGTAGTTGACCGCAATTAAATTGACATTTTTTCAATAATGTTTTTGGCAATCGCCATTTTTTATTTTCCTTTGCGGGAAATAAAGTAAAAACGCATACTATTAAACTTTTCATAAAACATTAACTCAATTCATTATGAGAACAAGAATCATCATTGGAGCAATGATGTGCTTTGCATGCACTTCTGTTATTGCAGGCGGACTGACTACCAACACAAATCAGAATCCAATATTTTTCAGACAGCCTGCGCAAAATGCCGTAATTGGTGTGCAGGGAACATATTACAACCCGGCAGGTCTGGCTTTGATGGACGAAGGATGGCACTTTGCCATTGGAGACCAGATGGCAATCCAATCAAGAGAGATAACTTCATCATACGCTCCGTTCTCATGGAATACAGATCGCCCAGGACAAACTACCGTCAAATATGAAGGCAAGACATTCTCACCGGTAATTCCTACCTTTGACCTCTCTTACAACCAGAACGACTGGGCAGCATCATTCCACTTCGGCGTAGTATCAGGTGGCGGTTCATGCACATTTGATGAAGGACTTGGATCGTTTGAGTCACTTCTTTCCCTGCCTTGTCTGGTATCACCAAGCATACTCGGATATAGGGCCGATATTGAATTCACAGGAAAGTCATTCGGTTTTGCCGGACAGTTCAACTATTCATACAAGGTCATTGACGAAGGTGATCTGAAACTTGCAGTTGCTGGAGGTCTGCGTCTTAACTATCTGAAGAACATATATACCGGTGGCATATACAATTACATGTTCAAGGCAGCATCCATTGGAATGCAAAAAGCATCAGCACTAGGAATTGCGAGTGACAATATGGAAGTTGACTGCACACAGTCAGGATTTGCAATCAATCCTATCCTTTCAGCCCATTTCAACCTTGGCGATCTTGATTTTGCTGCCAGATATGAATTCAAGACATCAGTAACACTTGAAAACGACACGAAAACAAATACCGCCAACATTGCACAGTTCGGTGACGGCATAAAATCACGTTCCGACATACCTGCACTTCTTGCCGTAGGTTTGAATTACAGCATTATGCCCACTTTGAGAGCATCGGCCGGATACCACCTGTATTTTGACAAGAAGGCCAATTACAACGGCAGAGAGGAACTTCTTGGAGCCAACACCTGGGAAGAAATGTTCGGTCTTGAATGGGATGCATGCAAAAAGGCTACAATAAGCCTTGGCACACAGTTCACAGTATGCGATTTCGGCGATGACAACGAATACCTTAATGACATGGCTTTCGGACTCAGTTCATGGTGCCTTGGCGGTGGTGCACGTTATCACATCAATGACAACATGGCACTGGATTTCTCATTGTTCAAGACTTTCTATCAGGGCGAGACAAGGAAATATGGCAACTACGGTTCTACCGGAGCCATGATTCCAGGTTCTGACGAATTCATGAGACAGTCATTCAGCTTCGGCCTTGGATTTGTATACGATCTGTAATAGAAGCGAATACACAGTTTGAAAAAAACGGTCGGCAGAATTGAATGCCGACCGTTTTTTTCATGCCCCCCCTTATAAAAAATCTGCAGGGGCATATTGTTGAGTTACCGGCTCAACGCCCCTGCAGATCACTTACAACTAAACACTTTACCGTCATTACTGTGAAATGACAACAAACATGGTCAATCGCCACCAATCATGTTTGCAATGCAAATGTAACCCCTATTTTGCAACATTTCAAACAAAATGGGCAGAAAATTACACAAAAACAGACTAAATTGTGTATTTCAAGCAATAGCTCCTATACTTGAAGAATCAGAAGCTGTCAAATGTGAAGGGCAACAAATCCAAAGCGTTGTCGAATTTGATGCTTTTTGCAGAGCCTGCCAGAAGTACGGAAACCGGATTGTCGCTTGTGCAGAATTCCGCCATTACCTGACGACATGAACCACATGGCGTTATAGGTTGTTTCACTTGTACCCCACCCTGACTGGCGGCAATTGCAATTGACTCAATATACGCACCATCAGCATGGGCATGTGCATAGAACAGTGCAGTCCTTTCTGCACACAGGCCTGAAGGAAATGCGGCATTTTCCTGATTGGCTCCGGTAAAGATCCTACCGTCCGACATTCGCACAGCAGCGCCAACATTAAATTTTGAATAAGGTGCGTAAGAAAGATTCGTGGCTTCCAAGGCCTTGCAGACCAACTCACTGTCAACCTTTTCCATCTGTTCGGCCGACTCATATTCACGATACCTGACAATCAGTTGCTTTTCCATCGTTCCAATATTTTCAGTACAAATGTATGGCATATCAATCAAAAATGGAACCTGTGCAACATAACTTTTGAAAACAGACGGATACTGTTTACATTTGCAGACCGACTTGAACAGGTATGCCCGATATTCACTTTGCACCGATTCAGGGATATACAGACCATGTGTATCGCAAAGCCCATTACGAACTGGCTGGGGGTATCAGTACATATTATTCGCCGTTCATGCGTCTTGAACACGGCGAAGTGAGAAGACGCGACATTCGCGACATATCGGCCGAAAACAATTCCGGTGTGCCGATGGTACCTCAAATTATTGCCGCCGATGCAATTGAACTGAAACAGCTCACCAATGTGGTCCGGGATAGCGGATACCGGCGCATTGATCTGAATATGGGATGTCCGCATCCGCCCCAGGCCGGCCACGGACGGGGCGCAGGCCTGCTTACGCGTCCTGATGCAGTCAGGGAAATCATGGCGGAAATTGCCAGCACTCCTGACATGAAGTTCTCCGTGAAGATGCGGCTTGGTTTGGAAAGTCCTGATGAATGGCGGCAACTGGTTGACATATTGAACGATACTCCATTGGAACACGTAACTCTACATGCCAGGACCGCCAGACAGATGTATCGCGGCGTTCCCGATATGGATATGTTCGATGCATTTCTGCAACAATGTCGGCATCGGGTAATTTACAACGGTGGTATAAAGACATTGGCCGATTTCCAGAATCTGGAACAACGTTTTCCATCACTACAGGCGGTCATGATCGGTCAGGGACTAATGGCAAATCCATGCTTTGCAACGGAATGCCGACAAGGCAGGCAGTTCACACAGGCGGAGTCCCAAAAGGTGATTATGGCAATTCACGACCGTATTTTCAGCCACGCATCGGCCACGCTGCAAGGCGACGCACAAGTTCTGACACACATGCAGGCCTTCTGGCGTCCGTTAGAAGATTCCATTGACCGCAAGTTGTGGAAAAAGCTCATAAAGACCTCATCACTCAGCAAGTATCGCGAACAATTTTAGTGGGGAAGGCATAGATGGGGCTAGCCCGTAAGTAAAACAGGCGTATTCACTCACCGCGGGAAGAAAATAGCATATAAATTCTGCACTTTCCATACGTTTTGTTTTGTAATAGTAAAACCTTATACTATCTTTGCGCCAACTAATTAGTAAAACAGTTTACAATAATATCACTTACAATGCAAAAAGACATTTTTGACAAGATTCGTGAATCATCAGGTGGCCCTATCGGCCAATATAGAGAAAAGGCTGACGGATACTTTGCATTCCCGAAACTGGAAGGCGAACTCGGTCCGTACATGAGGTTCAATGGTCAGGACGTTCTCTGCTGGAGTCTGAACAACTATCTTGGACTGGCAAACCACCCCGAAATAAGAAAAGTTGACGGTGAAGCCGCAGTACGCTGGGGCATGGCCTACCCTATGGGAAGCCGAATGATGACCGGCCAGACCGCCCTTCACGAGAAACTTGAGAACATGCTGGCCAAGTTCGAAAAGAAGGAAGCCGCTTTCCTGTTCAACTTCGGTTATCAGGGCATTCTTTCAACAATCGACTCTCTGGTAAGCCGTCATGACATTATAGTATATGATGCCGAATGTCACGCATGTCTGCTTGACGGAATACGTCTGCACATTGGCGACAAGTTCAAGTTCCGTCACAACGACGCACAGGACTGTGACCGCGTACTTGCAAAGGCACAGGCTCTTACCGAAGAGCGCGGAGGCGGCATTCTGGTAATTACCGAAGGCGTGTTCGGAATGACAGGCGCTCTCGGCATTCTGGATCAGATTGTAGCCCTCAAGAAGAAGTACAATTTCCGTTTCATGATTGACGATGCTCACGGATTCGGTGTCATGGGTCCTCACGGACGAGGCACTTCCGAACATTTCAACTGCATGGATGGAGTCGATATCTACATTGGCGCATACGCAAAGTCAATGGCCACCATAGGCGGTTTCGTAGCCAGCGAAAAGGACATCATAACATATCTGCGTTACAACATGCGTTCACAGATGTACGCCAAGGCTCTGCCAATGCCAATTGTTGAAGGATGCATAAAGCGTCTTGAAATAATTGACAGTCCTGAAGGTGACGAGCGCCGCGCACAGCTGTGGAAAGTGACACGCCGTCTGCAGGAAGGTTTCCGTTCGCTCGGTTATGAAATAGGTCCGGCCGAAGCATGCGTCACCCCGGTTCATCTTCGTTGTGGTGTTGACCAGGCGACACAGATTGCCGTTGACCTTAGAGAGAACTATCATATTTTCTGCTCAATTGTCACCTACCCTGTCATTCCTCCAGGAATGCTGATTTTCCGCATCATATCTACAGCTGCACACAGCATAGAGGATGTTGACCGCACTCTGGCCGCATTCAAGGATATCAAGGAGCGTCTTGACCGCGGTGAATATGACAAAGGATTTGCAGACAAAGCTATCAGATAACTATACCATGCATACAGTCTGGATTACAGGAGCCTCATCAGGAATAGGCCGTGCATGTGCGTTCCAATACGCAATGCAGGGCTGCCGCCTTGTGCTTACATCAACGTCCAGACCCACACTTGAACAGACAGCCGACAGATGCCGCGAACTGGGCGCATCGGACATACGCATACTGCCGTATGACCTTAGCGAACCGGACGGCATCAGGCTGCTTGTGAACGAAGCCTGGAACGCCTATGGCGGCATTGACATTCTTTTCTGCAACGCCGGCATAAGCCAGCGTACTGCAATTGAAGATACACCAATGTCTGTCGTAAGAAAAATAATGGAGGTAAATTTCTTTGCATCTGCCGCCATGGCTCAGGCTATCCTTCCGCTCATGATATCGAACGGAGGAGGCAGAATTGCCGTAACATCTTCAATTGCAGGAAAATTCGGATTTCCGCTACGATGTGCGTACAGTTCGTCAAAATTCGCCCTGTACGGATTCTTTGAGACCCTTAGAGCAGAGAACCGGAACAGGAACATATCGGTCACCATCATATGCCCGGGACGTGTCAGAACCAACATATCGTTCAATGCGCTTGACAAAGGAGGTGTAAGACACGGAGTCATGGATCCGGGACAGGACGGCGGACTGAGTGCCGATAAGGCTGCCCGTAAGATTGTACGTGCGATAAAACGCCGCAGAAATGAGGTGCTTGTAGGACGCGGCGAACTGCTTATGGTTTACATAAAGCGTTTCTTTCCAAACCTTTGCGCCAGACTTGCCGCAAAAATCAAGCCTATGTGATGGAGAACCTGTTCGAAGAGCTTTGCAAGGACTACCGTTTCAAGGAGGGATTCCACAACTGCATAAATTGTGGAACCTGCACAGCCGTATGCCCTGCCGCCGAATTCTACAAATATGACCCCAGACGCATTGTCGATACCGTTCAGACACGTGACGATGCGCAGATTGAAGCTCTGCTGAAATCTGATACGATATGGTACTGCGGCGAGTGCATGAGCTGCGTGACGCGTTGTCCGCGAAAGAACGGTCCGGGGCTGGTAATAATGGCTCTGCGTGACCTGAGCATCAGACTCGGTTATTTTACCGAATCGGAAAAAGGACGTCAGATGCTGCCTCTGACACATACCATGACCGGTAACATTCTCAAATACGGCTACTGCATACATCCGGAAACATTCAAATGGGAAGACCACATGGAATCGGGCCCGGTATGGAAATGGCACATGGAACATCTTGAGAAAAGCATGAAACGTCAGGGTGCCAACTACATGGGCGAAGGTCCGGGCGTGCTCAGAAAAATACCTCAGGAATCGCTTGACGAACTGAAAGCCATTTTCGATGTGTCTGGAGGTACTGAGAGAATCAGGACGGTTGAGGAATATTCCCGCAAAAAGGCAATGGAAATGGGCGTGTCCATAGAAGAATATGAGAAGGATGCCTTTGAACATTGCAGCGAAACACATTTCAACGAATGATACTGGAAGGACGACAGAAAATTTGGAGCGATTACCAGAAGGACATTCCCGATGACCACTGGTATTACGTGCGCAGCTGTATACGCCAGAATTTCTTTCCGGCCAGCGAACGTATGTTCACTCACATTGTGAAGGATGTTCTCGGCAAAGATCTTTATGAGACTCCCCACCACACGACATGCGGAGGAATAGCATATCACTGCGACACCATTCCGCAGGAAACCGCCATGACCATAGTTGCGCGCCAGTTTGCGCTGATGACAGAGGCCGGCTACGAGAATTACTGTCCAAGCTGCATAACATCGTTCGGCAACTACATTGAAATACTTGAAACATGGCAGGAGTTTCCTGAACTGGAAGCAAAAATCCGTGAGAACCTGTGGAAAGCCTGCCGCCGTGAATTCAACAAGCCAAAATATCTGGCTCATTCAAGTGACCTTATATATCACTGGCGCGGTGAGATAGCAAAACGGGCAAAGAAACTGCTTGTAAACGTAGAAACGGGAGAACCGCTCAGAGTTGTGGAGCATATAGGCTGCCATTACGCCAAGATGTTCCCGAGCAAAGGCGTAGGCGGAGCCGAGTATCCATGCGTACTGGCAGGAATGATTGAAAGCTGGGGTGGACAGGTAATTGACTATCCTGAACGCCGCCATTGCTGCGGTTACGGTTTCCGCCAGTATCACGTAAAGGCAAACCGCGGCTACAGCCTGTCAAACACGCATAAGAAATTCGAATCAATGGAGCCGTACCATCCGGACCTTATCATAACCAATTGTCCCGGCTGTCCGTATTTTCTTGACCGATGGCAGTATGTCATTGCCTGTCAGACAGGAAAGACTTACGGCGAAAACGGTCATGGCATACCGGTACTGACATACGAAGAGCTTGCAGGACTGGTGCTTGGCTATGACCCGTGGGACCTGGGCCTGCAGCTTCACCAGGTTGCTGTAGAACCGCTTCTTCAGAAAATGGGAGTTGAATTTGATCCGGCAGCCAAATATCTGGGTCTTGACAAAGAAGACCTCATAAAACCGGAACTGCCGTCATCAATCAAATGTTATTGACACGACCATGAACCACAATATTGTAATTATCGGCGGCGGAATCGCCGGAATGGAGGCGGCCAAGGCGCTTTTAGCCCTCGGCCACACTCCAATTCTCATTGAAAGCAAACCTTATCTTGGCGGTCATGTGGCAAAATGGCACAAGCTGTTTCCTGACATGTCATCGGCCACAGAACTTGTTGAAAAGCTGCGCAAAGACATTACCGCAGCAAACATTTTCCTAAGCACCGACGTGATATCAATGAACCGTCTGGCAAGTGGATGGACTCTGAAACTCAGCAACGGCATTGTAATAAACGCATCGGCAATTCTGGTTTCAACTGGATTCAAACTGTTCGAGGCATCGAAAAAAGAGGAATACGGTTACGGTGTCTATGAGAACGTGATCACCAATTCAGATCTGGAGGCCTGGTTCAACGGTGAATCGGACTGGAGGATTCCACAGAATCCCAAAACAATAGGGTTCGTTCATTGCGTAGGTTCACGTGACCTGAAAGCGTGCAACGGACAATGCTCCAAGGTATGTTGCGCAACAGCCATAAAGCAGGCCATTGAAATAAAGGAACGCTTTCCGTTTGCAAAAGTCTATTGCTTCTACATGGACTTGAGACTGTTCGGAAAGAAATACGAAGACTTCTATGTGAATGCGCAGCGTGACTATGGAGTCCAATTCATAAGAGGACGCGTTTCGGAAGTCGGAGAAACAATCGACCATAGGCTTCAGGTCAAAGCCGAGGACACGCTCTCTGGCAAGCCTTTGAAACTTCAGCTTGACATGCTGGTTCTTATGGCAGGCATTGTGAACAACCCGAGCATCAGATCAATATCGGCAATGTCTGGTCTTGAAACTGACAGCGACGGATTCCTGCGCAGCAGTGACAATGAATACGGTGTAGTTGAATCCGGCCAGCCGGGTATATACTTTGCCGGAGCCTGCACCGGTCCGAAAACCGTTCCGGAAACTGTGGCCGAAGCCCGTAGCGCAGCACTCCAGATACATTCCTACATTAAGAAATTGGCATGATTCCATGATGGATTTCGGTTTCAAATTGAGCAAAAGCTCCACTATTGACCTGACCGATGTGAAAACGGACAGGTTTGAGCAGCTGTGCAAACAGGAACCGGGAGCACGTGTCTGCATAGGTTGCGGGTCGTGCAGCGCAAGCTGTCCGGCAGCAAGTCTGTCAGGAATGAGCATGCGCAAAGTGCTGCTGGCCATGCAGCGCGGACAGGATGTGCGTCCTATGCTTCGCAACTGCATGCTGTGCGGCAAATGCACTATGGTCTGTCCACGTGGTCTGAACACCAGAAACATCATTCTAAACATTTGCCGTCAGTATGATTGAGAGATTTCCAGAAGGCTTCCATCCGTTTGTCATTCCGTTTCTAGCCGGAATGGCTTTTGTACTTGTGGTATGCCTTGCAAAAGCTGCTGTGGTGTTTTTCCAGCTTGATGCCGGCAGCCGCAGACGGTATCTGGTTTCGCTCATCATTCCGAATGTTATAATAAAGAATGTGATTGACATAATACTGGATTGTCTGCTCCATGTCAAACTTTGGAAACGGAACCGCATGTTGGGGTTCATGCATTCCAGCATTGCCTTTGGCTGGTTCATGATAATACTGTTGGGACACATTCAGGTACTGTTATATTTTCCAAACCGTCTGAACACGTTCTACTACCCTATTTTCTTTGACTATTTCATTGAGGGAGGAAATGACACGCTCGTTTCAAAACTCATGGACGTGTTCCTTTATGTAATACTTGCAGGCATTGCACTCGCCATAATCAAACGATTCTATTCCAAGCTTTTCGGAATGAAGCGCACAGCCAGGCCTACACTTTTTAACATGATAGGACTGTATTCGCTATGGGCCATATTTCCGTTAAGGCTGCTTGCCGAACTATGCGCACGCAGCGGCAATACCGATCCTACCTTATGGTGGGCATATTCAATAGCTCTATGCACATTCATGTGCGTTCTGCCTTTCAGCCGATACCTTCACATTCCGGCCGAAATGCTGCTTGTAACCATGCGCAACGCCCATATTGAAGTGACACGTCCGGGCAAGGGAATGGCAAAAGTCCAGACCGACAGCTGTCCGAACTGCGGTGTGTGCATCGATGCCTGCCCTATGAATGCCGATCCGGCCAATCTGAAGGACAGCACCGTTTACTACACACGCCAGTTGCGCAGAAACAACAGGGAAAGAATTGACCATATTGCAGACAAATGCATGCTGTGCGGCAAATGTACGTCTGTGTGTCAGGTAGGAGTTGACGGTCCGAAACTGAGAATATTGGCACGTGCAACCCGCAAATACAATATCGGGGCCGATTTCACTACTGTTGAAAACCTGCCTGTATTGCCCGACGCGCAAGGCAAAGTGCTGTATTTTTCAGGCTGCATGACGCAGCTTACTCCGCTTATAGGACGCAGCATTGAATCGGTACTGAAAAAAGCGCAGGTGGAATATGAATGGCTTGACAGGGATGGCGGATTGTGCTGCGGACGTCCTCTTCATACCGCCGGACGTCTGAAAGAGGCACAGGAACTGATTCACCGCAACGAGGAACTGATTCTTTCAAGCGGTGCCACCACCCTTCTGGTAAGCTGCCCTATCTGCTACCGTGAATTCAAAGAGAAATACGTTCTTCCAGGAGTGAATGTCGTACACTATGCCGACTATTTTACACAACTGATAGAGAACGGCAGATTGGTTCTCAAAGAAAAAAGCGACATATGCTACGTTTATCATGACCCATGTGAACTCGGGCGCGGCTGCGGCATGTATGAAACGCCCAGAAAACTTATTGCCCAGACAGCCGGAATTGCTGAAGCACCTGCCAACAGGGCCGGAAGCATTTGCTGCGGAGGCTCATTGGGTTCACTTTCACTGGATTTCACACACCGTGAAAAGATTACCAGAGCATCACTTGAGAACCTTTACCAAAGCAGGGCCGATGCCATTGCCACAGCATGTCCGTTGTGCCTTGCAACATTTTCACGCTACAGCGACAGGCCTGTCAAAGACCTGGCCCAGATAATTGACGAACAGACAAAAACAAACAATATCAGACAATGAAACCGGACAGTACAAAGTATCATCTGATCAACGTGGCCGATGGCCATGAATTTGAAGACAAAGGCTGGACTCTGAGCGATCCTGTCGGCAAGACGCCGTCACTGGTCAGAGCCGTGTATGACAACCGTTCGTTCGAACCTAGAACTGACCTTGACGGAATATACCGCTACGCAAACTGGATGCCGGTCAGCAGGACTTTGAAAAAGTCATGCGCACCTGTAACATACAAGTCAAAAGGACTGGCAAAGCATCTTGGTCTGAACAATCTTTACATTACATATTCCGGCTGGAACCCCAAACTTGGCGCCAAGTTCCGCACCTGTTCTTTCAAGGAGACCGAGGCATATTCGGTACTTGCAAGAATGGATTCCCGCGAAAAACGCGTCCTGGTGGTTCAGTCTGCCGGTAATACGGCAAGAGCATTCGCTCAGGTATGTTCAGACAACAGGATACCTGTAGTCATCTGCGTACCGTGTGACTGCCTTCATGACCTCTGGTTCACCAAGAAGCTGAACAAATGTGTCAAGCTTGTCACAGTACCGCACGGCTGTGACTATTACGATGCCATCAGCGTTGGTGAAAAGCTGGCAGAAAATCCGATGTTCATGCTTGAAGGCGGTGCCAAGAACATAGCCCGTCGTGACGGCATGGGAACCACCATTCTCAGCTTTGCCGAAAAGACAGGAGTGATTCCCGATGCGTATTTTCAGGCTGTAGGTTCCGGAACAGGTGCAATAGCCGCATGGGAAAACGCATGCCGTCTGGCCCAGGACCCAAGATTCGGCAAGAACAACATGAAGGTATTCGTTGCACAGAACAAGCCTTTCACCCTAATATATGATTCATGGAAGGCAGGCTCACGTGAACTGTTGCCGCTTGATCCGGAGGTAGGACGCCGTGAGGCCGAAATCATACTGGCCAAAGTTCTTTCAAACAGAAAGCCCCCATACAGTATAGCCGGAGGACTGTTTGATGTGCTCAAAGCAAGTGGAGGCGATGTCTATCTGGCCGACAACAATGATATAATGTACTGGATGATGCAGTTCCGCAACCTTGAAGGATACGAACTGCTGCCTTCGGCCTGCGTTGCAGTTGCAGCACTGGCAAAGGCCGTTGAAGAAGGACGTGTAGCCAAAGAGGACAACATAATGCTGAACTGCACAGGAGGCGGAACGCTTGCCGCCATGAGCAAAGGCTACGTTTTCAAACAGAGCGACTTGGAAATAGCACCCGAAACTCCATCAGAAGAGATTATTGCAAAGGTCAAGGCTCTGTTCTGAACATATAGGCAGACAGTCGCTGACCAGTAAAATGCTGTGGTTCGTCCATCCGACGGACCACAGTTGTTTTTTATGGTAAAATCCCCCACCCAACTATGTATAGGGGCATTATTTCACATTACAGCCCCCACCATCATGAAAAATAAATACAAAATTTGACGTATATTAAAACACACCTATTGGAAATAAAGTTTATTTTTGAAATTTATTAAGAACTGTAACAGTATAAAATACTGTTGTTATCAACTGGAAAATATGAAATCGTATCAGATCAAATTCAATGATGCCAGCAGCTTTGAAATAGAGCTGGAATCGCTGCGAAACAAATACGGAAGTATTCCCAGCACACGTTTTCTGTTCTACATAACGTGGTCGTATGACCCCAGAATCGATCTGCCAGTTGTATCCGAGTGCATTGAAAGGTTGTTTCCTGATTCCATTTACTATGGGAATGAAGTGACAGCCAGTATAGTAGAAGGAGTTCATTCATATGGACTGTATGTCAACTGCACCATATTTGAAGACAAAGAATCCAGTGTAAGACTGCTTTGGATTGAACAGAACACCGAGTACTCTTCGCTTGATGACCTGTGGGCATACTGCAAGACACTTGACGGTCTGAAAGGTATTGAGTTGATTCCATCCACCCAGGACAACGAAGTGCTTGGCATTGATGACAGCAAGACGGACATAAGCAGCAACATTCTCATATTCGGCGGAATAAGCATCAATTATCAGGACCTGTCACTTGAAGCACAAGTCTTTGCAAAAGGCCATCCGGCTTCAAAGAAAGGTACCGCCGTCATTCTATATTTCGGCAGGAGTCTTAACATTACGAGCAACTGTATTGTAGGTTGGAAAGGACTTGGCCGATATATGACCGTAACCAGAAGCGGCGGAAAGATAATTCATGAGATTGACGGTCAGAAACCAAGAAACATATACAAGAAGTACCTTAACATTGTGGATGACGATTCAAGCTCGACGCTGGTATTTCCGCTGATGCTTGAAGAGGACGGAGTCGAATACCTGCGAACTCCACGCGGTTTCTATCCCGACAAGACCGTGGCAATGATTGTTCCCATCAGAGAAGGATCACAGGTCCGTATAGCATACGGTGACAAAAACACCATTCTTGACAGTCTGTATGACAAGATAGACGTAATAGAATCTTTCCATCCCGAAATCATCAAGTCATTCTCATGTTCTGCCAGAAAATGGTTCTGGGGCAATGATGATATCAGCCGTGAAACCATTCCATTGCAGGAAATAGCCCCCACCAACGGTTTCTACACCGGAGGCGAGATTCTCAGAATAGGCAACAAAGTCAGAGTGATGAACTCAACCCTTGTGCTTATCAGTTTCAAGGAAGGCGAAGGGCAGGAAAAGAAAGTTCTTACCATAAAGAGAAGAGGCGATGACTCACTTCTGGCCCGTATCACGCATTTTACAGGAAAGATAGTCCAGGAACAGGAAGAGGCTCTGAAGGTTGCCAACGAAGAAAGACAACGCAACGCCATACTTCATGAAATCATCAATTCCCACAAATGGTCGTTCACCGTCAACCACAAAGACGAGATAGTGAATGCCGAGTTTGACCGCGGATTACAGGAATTGACAGACATTGACCTGTCATCATCATTTTACGCATGGGCGGAAATCATTCATCCTGATGACAAGGCCGGAGCATTGGAAATGTTCAAAAAGACCATTGCCGACCACAGCTGCAAGACCCCGTTCGACACCACATACCGTATGATGGAAAAAGACGGCAAATTCCACTGGTTCCACTCTGCCGGACGAATGGTGCGTGACGAATATGGCAACGGCGAGTTTTTCGGCATCCACATTGACATCTCCAATCAGATTGAAGAACAGCTCAAGAACCAGAAACGCATTGAAGAGGCACTTGTCATGGCACAATCGGCCAACAATGCCAAGTCATCGTTCCTGTTCAACATGAGTCATGACATACGTACTCCTATGAATGCCATCAAAGGTTTTACCACAATGGCAAAGAAATTCAGCGGAGACGGAGAAAAGGTAAATGAGTATCTGGAAAAGATTGACCTTGCCGGCCAGCAGTTACTGCTGCTCATCAACCAGGTTCTTGAAATGTCAAGAATCGAATCGGGCAAGATTGAATTCGAAAACAAGCCTGTAAACCTTAAGGAAAGGTTCGAATCGTTCATTACCGTAATCTCGGAACAGTCAAAGGAAAAGGGTATCAGGTTCCACTGTTCTATGGAAAACGTAAAGCACCATCACATTCTTACTGATGAAGCCAAGTTGAGCCAGATTACCATGAACATTACAGGCAACGCCATAAAATACACGCCTGAAGGTGGCAGCATTGACCTCACATTGAAGGAAACCGAATGTGACAGGAAAGGCTATGCAAGGTTCGTAATAACCGTAGCCGACACAGGCATAGGCATGAGCAAGGAGTTCCTGAAAGTGCTGTTCGACCCGTTCACACGTGAAAAGAGTTCCACTGTCAGCCACATCCAGGGCACAGGACTTGGAATGTCCATTGTCAAAAATCTTGTTGATCTGATTGGCGGACATATTGAAGTCCAATCAGAACAGGGCAAGGGCAGCCGTTTTGATGTTACTTTGGAAATGCAGATTGACGACAGCGAGCACACGGAAACACAGACCGATTCGCTGCTACAGGACAAGGATTTGAAGGGACGCAAGGTACTTCTTGTCGAGGACAATGAACTGAACCGTGAAATTGCCCGCTTCATACTTGAGGAAATGGGACTGGCTGTCGATGAAGCCGAAGACGGCGATATTGCTGTACACCGGATTGAAGGCCTGGTATCGAAAGGTGAATACAATAGGTATGATTTCATTCTGATGGACATACAAATGCCTGTAATGGACGGCTACGAAGCCACTAGAGCCATAAGGAATATTCTGGATGCGGTTGATGTCCATATTCCAATTATCGCAATGACAGCCAACGCTTTTGCGGAAGACAGGCAGAATTCGCTGGCAGCCGGAATGGATGCCCATCTGGCCAAGCCAATTGATGTTGACAAACTACATGATACACTGATACGATTCGAAAAGTGACAAGACATATATGCTGCACCTGAAATTTTTAAGAAAAGAAAACCGCAGACTGATTAACAGTATAACCGGAACATTCAATCTGGTTTACTCCGTCAACATGTCCGATGACTCATTCGCCATTATGAGGATGGATAGCGGACTTGCCGGTGCTGGAATTGCATTCAAGTCTTTTTCTCAAGTAAAGCAGTTCTTTCTGGATAACGTGGTGTACAAATCCGACCGTGAAAAAATGGTCGAGGAATTGGACTACGACACCATACGCACAAAACTGAAAGAAGTCTCCACATACAGTCTTGAATACCGTGCAGTAATTGACGGCATGACAATGTGGAACGAAATGAGCGTTTCGTCGCTTGAAGGTGACGATGTGCTGATTGGTTTTGCAGACAAACTGCACAACAAGCTTGGAGAAATCATAACGTTTGCAAATTATTTTCTTGACACTTACCTTTCTGCCTATTATGTAGGACTTGATGACATGACATGTCAGACATACAAGCAGTCACAGTATTTTGACGGAAAATATCATTTTGACTCCAACTATTTTGAAGCAATCCAGCAATACATAAGCAATGACGTCCATCCCCAGGACCGTGAAGCGCTTCTTGTAGCCATACGTCCTGAACGCATGAAGGAACTTCTCAAGGAAAAGCCGGAATACACCCATGTGTTCCGTGACATTTCAACCGGGCAGGAGAAATCATTCCGTATTCAGGTAATTCGTGGAGCCGATGACAGTCATGCCGCATTCGGATTCATTGACATTACGAGCGAACTGAACGAACAGAATCTCAGGCAGGAACAGATCAGGCAGAATGACAAGCTGAAAACCATTATTGAAAGTTTCACAAAGGATTATTCATCGGCCTGCATCATCAATTTCAAAAATGACTCTTTCCGAACTCTGACAAGAGTACAGCAGAGTGTCAGCGTCAATGACAACGCTACTTTCTCCAACACTTTTTCAATGTTTCTCAACTATGTCCACAAAGACGATTATGACACATTGAAAAGCATTTTCGACTTATCGTCTCTTTCAGATAAGCTGAAAACCGAGCATGACTTCACAACGCAGTTCCGCAGTATCATAAACGGACTTACCAGATGGAACCTGGTACGCGTTTCAAAAATCAGTGACGAGGAAGCTATTCTTGCGTTTGCAGACGTTGACGACGAGGTTGCCGCAAAGATGGCACAGAATATCATATCAAAGGACTGTTATGGTGTATATCTCATTGATTTGGATACCGATACCATCAAGATTATCAAACAGCAGAAATCGAATGTACCGACTGAAGAATTCGCATCCGGACATCATTCAAAACTGTTTGGTGAACTGATTGCTTCGCTTGAAGGCAACAGCAGGGAGCAGGTTGCCGGACTTGATACAGTTGAAGGCATACGCAATCTGCTTCGCAAGGAGGACAAGCGTGAACTGCTTGTTGAATTTCCAGACAGCAACGGTGTCCTGACCAGACTGACATGGTATGTAATAGACAGGAAAAACGGTGAAGCCTGCAATGTATGTCTGACATTCTCCAATCTGGATGCCGAGCAGGCTGACAGCGTAAGGATGAGCGAAAAGATTGCCATGCAGAAAATCCAGCTTGAAGAGCAGCAGAAACAGTTGCAGGAAGCTCTTGCCATGTCACAGAGTGCCAGTCGTGCAAAGACCACATTCCTGAACAACATGAGCCACGACATACGTACACCGATGAACGCCATCATCGGCTTTACAGGACTGGCAAAGAATCATCTTGATGACAACGAAAAGGTCATGGACTACCTTGACAAGATAAGCCAGTCATCGAACCATCTGCTTTCGCTGATAAACGATGTGCTTGATATGAGCCGCATTGAGTCCGGCAAAATGAGCATCGAAGTACATCCTGAAGACATCTCCGAGATTGTCAGCACCATAGGCAATCTGGTTGAGGCCGATGTCAAGGCGAAACAGCTTGATTTCAGAATTGAAGCCGACGGAATTGCCGACAGCAATGTTGAGTGTGACAAATTACGTTTGAACCAGATTCTTCTGAATATAATATCAAACGCCATCAAATATACTCAGGCTGGAGGTTCGGTTACCCTGCACGTTGACCAGACAAAAGCGAAAGCCGGATATGGCAAGTTCGTGTTCCAGATAAGCGACAACGGCATGGGCATGAGCAAGGAGTTCCTGAAAACAATATACGACCCGTTCACACGCGTAAAGTCATCGACCGTAAGTGGCATACAAGGTACAGGTCTGGGCATGGCTATCACCAAAAATCTGGTTGAAATGATGGGAGGAACCATCAGTATTGACAGTGAGTTGGGAAAGGGAACAAGCGTTGTCGTCAAATTTACATTCAAACTGATCAGGACAGACAATGTAATACCTGGCGAAGTTGCTGAAAATGACGCAACAGCAATTTCCGCCGACCAGATATCCAAACTTGACGGTAAAAAGATATTGCTTGTTGAAGACAATGAACTGAACCGCGAAATTGCAGGCACCATTCTAAACGAATTCGGGTGTACTGTCTTTGAGGCATCAGACGGACAAATTGCTCTGGACATGATATCAAAGGCATCAGTCGGCGACTATGACATTGTGCTCATGGATGTCCAGATGCCTGTAATGGACGGATACGAAGCTACCGGACGGATACGTAAACTTGACTCCCCGATATCGGACATTCCTATAATAGCAATGACTGCCAATGCTTTTGAAGAAGACCAGAAGGCTGCACTTGAAGCCGGAATGAACGCTCATATTGCCAAGCCGATAGATATTGGTATTCTTGTCAGAATATTGTCAAAATTTGTGTAATTACTATATTTGCGATAAAATAACAAAAGAAAAAGACATTATGAAAACAAAGTATTCAGGTACCCAGACCGAAAAGAATCTGGAAGCGGCTTTTGCAGGTGAATCACAGGCTCGTAACAAATACACATATTTTGCATCGAAAGCAAAGAAAGAGGGTTTCGAGCAGATTGCAGCCCTGTTCGAAGAGACTGCCAACAACGAAAAGGAACATGCCAAACTCTGGTTCAAGGAACTGAACGGTATTGGTGACACAGCACAGAATCTGGCTGCTGCCGCCGATGGTGAGAACTACGAATGGACCGATATGTACGAAGGCTTTGCAAAGACTGCCGAAGCCGAAGGCTTCACTGCCCTTGCTGCAAGATTCCGCGCCGTTGCAGCCATTGAAAAACGTCACGAGGAACGTTACCGTGCCCTTCTGAAGAACATTGAAACCGCAGCTGTATTTGAAAAATCAGAAGTCAAGGTATGGGAATGCCGCAACTGCGGACACATTGTAGTCGGCACCAAGGCTCCTGAAGTATGTCCGGTATGCGCTCATCCGAAGGCTTATTTTGAAATTCATAAGGAAAACTACTAAAAGACAGCATTATTGGACTCTACAACAATTGCTACCGCTATTCTGACTCTTCTGGCAGGAATAGGAATATTTCTTATTGCCTGCCAGATGATGAGTTCGAATCTTGAATCGGCCAGTTCGGCAAAGTTGAAAAGCCTGTTCGCCAAAGCGTCAAAAAGCAAGCTTCTTGGCGTCGGCATAGGAACGGTAGGTACCGCTGCCATACAGAGTTCCGGAGCAACAACCGTAATGACAATCGGTTTTGTCAATGCGGGAATCATATCGCTGACTCAGGCGGCTACAATCATTTATGGAGCCAACATCGGTACCACAGTCACGGCTCAGATTGTTGCCCTTGGTATGTTCGGCAGCGGCTCTGTATCAACCACCGTCATTTTTTCAGCCTTTGCCGGACTCGGTGCATTCCTTTCACTGTTTTCAAAGAAGAAAGCAACAAAGACCATTGGCGGCATTCTGACAGGCTTCGGTATGCTGTTCGTGGGACTGTCGCTCATGAGCGGCTCCATGGAGAATTTCGCCGCGCTTGAATCGGTCAAAACATTTCTGGCAAGTATTGGCAATCCTATTGTCCTGGTGCTGACAGGAGCAGTTCTGACCGCCATCATTCAGAGTTCATCGGTCATGACATCGATTGCGCTGGCCATGTGCGTAACAGGACTCATTTCGCTTGACCAGGGCATTTTCCTGACCATGGGTTCCAATATCGGTTCTTGCGTGGTTGCAATCATTGCAGGTGTGACAAGCGGCACCAACGCCAAACGCACCGCCATGATTCATCTGCTGTTCAACTGTTCCGGTGTGGTCATATTCCTGCTGATAGGATGGATAATGTCGGTTTCAAGTGCAGATGCGCTGACGTTCGGAAACCTGTTCAATTCAATGTTCCCAAATGCGCCACAGACGCAGTTGGCCATGTTCCACACGTTCTTCAACGTGATAACCGTAATCATAATGCTTCCGCTGACCGGCGCCTTGGTCAATCTGGTAAGTCGTATGGTTCCTGACAGAGAGGTGGCACAGGCAAACGCAATACGTCTGCATCATGTTGATGACAATATGTTGAAGACTCCTCCTATTGCTGTTGCACAGACCAAGAAGGAGATACTGAGAATGGCCGATCTGGCACTTGACAATTTTGACAGATCAATCGGCATAATATCGACCATGGATTTTGCTGAACGTGAACAGTTTGACACAATTGAAAAAGAACTGAACTTCATTAACCGCAAACTTGTGGAATTCGTGGTCAAGCTGACAGACAGAAAAATGCTCAACGAGCATGACCATCTGTATCTGACAACAACATTCAGAACTATCAGGGACATTGAGCGCATTGGTGACTATGCGGAAAACATTGTTGAATATGCCGATGCCCTGAAAGGTGCCGGTGACTGTTTTTCGGCCGATGCTCTGAATGAAATTGAAAGACTGAAAGTACTGGTCCATGAATTGTTCGACAAGGCCATGACCGCGTATATTGAAGAATCCGTACCTGCTCTCGAGGAAGCCAACATCATTGAAGAAGGTATTGACAGATTCACCAAAAGCATGGAGGACAATCATATTGAAAGAATGTCACAGGGCATCTGCAAATCGAACGTCGGCGCCATGTATCTTGAACTTTCATCGAACACTGAACGTATTGCCGACCACCTTATCAACGTAGCAAAATCAATCAGGACACTTCAATAATGGCAAACGTCATAGGCATTGACATAGGAGGCCAGTCGGCCAAACTGGGTCTGGTTACACCCGACGGACAGATAATCGGACAGTGTGTAGTATCATCACTTCAGAACAGTATTGACGAGTTTCTAAGCGTACTGACAGAAGCTATAATGAACCTTTCCGCCAAAAGTACGGCACCTGTCACAGGTATTGGCATAGGTGTTCCCAACGGCAATTACCACAGAGGAACCGTTGAATACGCTCCCAACCTGAAATGGGCTTACGTTGACGGAAAACCGGCTGTCATAAATCTGGCACATCTCATATCAGAAAAAACCGGAATCCCCGTCAGGCTGACGAACGATGCCAATGCCGCCGCTATGGGCGAAATGACATACGGCATTGCCAAAGGCATGAAGGACTTCATAATGATTACACTTGGAACCGGCGTAGGCAGCGGAATTGTCATTGACGGAAAGATTGTATACGGTCATGACGGCTTTGCCGGCGAACTTGGACACGTATGCATTGTTCCTGACGGACGCAAATGCAACTGCGGTCTGAACGGTTGCCTTGAGACATACTGCAGTGCCACAGGAGTAGCCCGTACGACCCGCGAATTGCTAGTTTCAGATAGCAGGGACAGTTCCCTTCGCAAGTATGACATTGACACCATATCAGCAAAAGAAGTGTTTAATGCGGCGAAAGAGGGCGATGCGCTTGCAATTGACATCTTCAAGTACACAGGCCGTCTGCTGGGACGCGCCATGGCCGATTTCATCAAGTTCAGCGCCCCTCAGGCCATAGTGCTGTTCGGAGGCCTGTCAAAAGCGCACGAACTGTTTCATGACGACATGGTCAAGGCCATGAATGACAATCTGCTGAAAGTCTGGCAGAACAAGGTACAAGTCCTCTACTCCTCACTGAAAGAGTCCGATGCCGCCATCCTGGGAGCATCTGCCCTAGCCTGGTAATCGATTCACTCACCGGCATAATGACTTTTCGCGTAGTTTTGCAATATGAAAGCTGGAAAAGAAACAAGCGCTTTGCTTATCCGCCCTGCCGTTGCCGACGATGCCCGCTTCATAGCAAGGAATATATTCCGGGCATTGCTGGTCGATGACCCGAATGAAGCCAGGGTAAATGTTCTGGAATCAATATGCCGCCGTGACGATACCCTATACAGCTGGAGGAACACAATAATTGCCATGTACAATGACAAATGTGCAGGCATACTCGTATCATACGATGGTGCCAACTATCATGCCATGCGCGATATAACTTTTCCGCTCTTCCTTAATAGTGAAGACTACAGCGGGATGGACGATGAATGCCGTGCAGGTGAAATGTACTGCGACTCTCTGGCCATTGAGCCGGAATTCCAGCACATGGGCATAGGGAGTGCCCTACTGGACATATTCCTCAAACGAAGCGCCGATGAAGGTCTGACTGCGACCATTGCCGTAGAACCGGACAACAGCGTTGCACGCAGGCTTTACGAATCGCGCGGCTTCCTGCATCAGGGCTGGATATCGCTTTTCGGACACAAATACCTGCGTATGGCGGCAGGTGGCAAACTTACCTGGTAAGGATTTCCAGCATGCGCGGGTCTTCCAACTGGTGGGTGCGGCTGTTCATGAAGCCGAAGCCGGAATCGTAATTCCACATGGTCCAGGCTATGCCAAGTTCGTCAAAGACCTGCACCATATCTGAAATCCAGTTGTACTTTTCTTCTTTGGGCGCAGTCTGATATACGCCCCATTCGCCGCAGAACAGAGGCAGGCGGTACTTGCGGGCCACCTTGACGGCATCGGCCATATCGGCCTTCAGCCTGTCGCGGTTCCATTCAACGCCTATGTAGTCCTTGACTACGGCCTTCTGCTTGTCTGTAAGACGGTCAAATTCATCCTGATGCACCATCTCACCTGGGTAATGCAGGGGGCCGGAGTAGTCTTTGTATTCGTTCCACGATGCCCTGTAATGGGTAAGCAGCATTGGATGGTAGTAGTGGAAACTCAGAATGATGTTTCTGTCGTGGCGGGGCACTTTCAGGTCCTTGAACGTGTCATAGCTCTGCATCATGTTCGAACCTATTACCAGCGTACGCTGCGGCTCACGGCTGCGCAGGGCCTTGTGCACCTTGGCAATGAGTTCGTTCCACTGGTCGGCATCGGGTGCTACAGGTTCGTTCATGAATTCGTAGGCCACCCAATCGTTCGGGAAGCGTTTTAGCGAATCGGACAGTTCGAACCACATTTCAATAAGCCTGTCCTGGGCTTTGGGGTCATCGAACAGGGTGTTCTCCTTGCCCTCATTGGCCGCATTGAAGTAATGCGAACGGATAATGTGCAAATCGACAACCGCCCTCAGCTCATATTTGACACATAGGTCAAGCGAACGTGTAAGCAGGCTCCAGGCATCGGGCAGCTTGTTGCCCTGTTCGTCCCAGAACTGTTCTTCGTCAATGGGAATGCGCACATGGTCAAAGCCGAATTCCTTGAGCTGGCGGAAATCAGCCTCGGTCACACGCTGCTCGCGCATCTTGCCACGTGCATAGCCCTGTGACAGCCAGTGGCTCATGTTGATGCCACGTTTCAACTCGAAATTGTTCTTTCTGACAGCAAAGGCCGGCATTGCCAGCAACACCGCCAGAACCATTGTCACTATTCGTTTCATTGTCTGCAATTATTGTAGGGATACGTCCAGGCAGGTTCTGGATTTGATGTATGGTTTCAGCGCTCCGGCGCATTTGAGATGCTCCGGGTGCTGGGAAAAGTTCTTGAGGGCTTCCTGGTTCTCAAAGACAATGTCGTACATGAAGTCGCAGTTTGACGACTCCAGCCTTCCTTCATACACCGCATCCATGCTGACAATTCCGGGAATCTTGTCTTTCAGCGTATAGAAGTCCAGGCAGGCCTCTTCAATTAAACCTGCCTTCCGGCTTTCTTCTATGGAATCGTTCAACGTCCACATGATTATGTGTCTGACATACTGATTCCGGCTGTTCCTGCCGCCCTGGCATCCGGCAAGCAGTGCTGTTGCCAACAACAGATAAACTATTCTTTTCATATCAGTCTGTCAGCGAGTTCAAGAATCAGCTGCTCCGTCTTCTCCCATCCAAGACATGGGTCGGTTATTGATTTTCCGTACACCGAAGTCTCGCCGCTCTTCTGAGCTCCGTCCTCAATGTAGGACTCTATCATCAGTCCCTTGACCATAGACCTTATGGAACTGTTGTGGTCCATGCTGTGTATGATTTCCTTGGCAATGCGGCCCTGCTCAAGATACTGCTTTCCTGAATTGGAGTGATTGCAGTCCACTATGACACCCGGATTGACTATTTCAGGATTCGCCTTGAATGTGTCTGACAGATGAAGCAGGTCCTCATAATGATAATTTGAATGACTGGTGCCGTGGTTATCGACATATCCACGCAGAATGGCATGGGCATACGGGTTACCGGCGCTCTCCACTTCCCAGTTACGGTATATGAACATGTGCTTGCCCTGAGCGGCCTTTATGGAATTCATCATTACCGATATGTCTCCACCTGTAGGATTCTTCATTCCGACCGGAATGTCAAGTCCGCTTGCCACCAGACGGTGCTGCTGGTTCTCCACGCTCCTGGCACCTACAGCCACATACGACAGCAGGTCTGACAGAAACACGTGATTCTCGGGATACAGCATCTCGTCGGCGCATGAGAAACCTGTCTCCATGATTGCCTTCAGATGCAGATGACGTATTGCAAACAGTCCCTTGAACATGTCGGGCGAAGCCAGCGGATTAGGCTGGTGAAGCATGCCCTTGTAGCCGGCACCCGTTGTTCTGGGCTTGTTGGTGTATATTCTTGGAACAATGACAAGCTTTTCTTCGACCTTTTCCTGCACCTTGCGCAACCGGCCGATATAGTCCAGCACCGCATCTTCACGGTCTGCCGAACACGGGCCTATAATAAGCAGAATCTTGTCTGTTTCACCGCCCAGAACCTCTCTGATACGTTTGTCGTTTTCCGCCTTTGCCATCTGACCTTCTTCAGGCAGAGGATACATTTCCTTTAGTTCCTGAGGGCTGAAAAGCTCCCGGTTGAATGTCATATTCATATTATCAGTATTTTAAATCCTTATTTTTCAAATAGTTTCCTTTTCAGTGACGATTCTTTCATAACCGATTTGAGCGTTTCCACATCGCCGTCGGCAATGGCCGTCTTCAGTTTCTCCATACCGCCCACAAACAGGTCAATCTGCCGGATCAGGACATCGCGGTTCAGAAGGAACAGCTCGCTCCACATTGTCTCGTTGATTGCCGCTATCCTGGTAAGGTCCCTGAATGAATCGCCCGAATACTTCGCCATCTCGGAAGTCTCGCGGCAGGTCATCAGCGATACGGCTACACAATGGGTCAGCTGGCTCAGGAAGCCTATCATCTCGTCATGCTCTTCGGGCGACAGTTCCGATATCTTGCCAAAGCCCATTCTACGTCCCAGCTCCTTGCATCTTTCTATTGCCGACGGCGTGTTGGCCGCAGTCGGAGTAACCAGATAGTTGGCGCCTTTGAATACCGAGCAGTCACTGTTGCCCACGCCGGACCTCTCACGTCCCGCCATAGGGTGCGCGCCGATGAATTCCAGATCGGGTCTGAGCATGCGCTGGACCTCATAAACTACCGGTACTTTCACGCCCGACACATCGGTAATCAGAGTACCGGGAGCAATAAGGTCCTGATGTTCCCTTATCCATTCGACAAAAGTGTTCGGATATAGGCAGAACACTATCAGCCTGTATTTTGAGACGAAATCCTTATCCAACCGGACAGTGCCTTCGGTTATTATGCCTTTGTCAAGCGCATATTCTATCGATTCCATGCTTCTGTCAATGGCACCAACCTGGAAGCCGGCTTTGGTAAGGGCTTCGGCATAACTGCCGCCTATGAGTCCCAGACCTACAATCAGCACATTATCTTCTGTCATATCCTATACCAAGTTCTGTCAATACTTCAAAATAATCAGGAAAGCTCTTGCTGACAGCTTCAGCACCGTCAATTGAGCCTGTAAAAACCGTGAGAAGCGGCACCAGCGCCATAACCAGACGGTGGTCGTTATGGCCATTCAGCGTCCTTGAAGGAGCGTGAAGCTGTGGGGCCGATATATCGACCTCATTCTCAGACACACGCGCCTCAACGCCGAACGCCTCAAGTTCTGACACCATATCCCCTACCCGGTCACTTTCCTTGATGGCCAGACGACGGGTTCCGGTAATGCGTCCCTTCCCGTTCAGTACGGCAAGAGTGAAGAGCACGGGGCCCAGGTCTATGTTCTCGGAAATGTCAACTTGTCCCTCGTTCACAAGCCTGAACATCATCTCACGACAGACACGGTCGCCCTGCGCCGAATCGCCCCTCAATCCCGATATGTCCACTTTGTTGCCGTCAATGAAATTGTATATCTCAAGATAGGCGGCATTTGTCCAGTCGCCCTCCACCTTTGCCGATGCGGGAAGTGAGTAATGCTGCCCGCCTGGAATATTGAGCTGACGTCCGCCCTGCCACTCCAGCCGTATTCCGGCCTGGCTGAGCACGTCCTGCGTAATGTCCAGATATCCCCTGCTGACCGGTTCGTTCTCCAAGCGTATGCAGCTGTCACCGGCACACAACGGCAACGCCATCATGAGACCGGTCAGATACTGGCTGCTGGTCGATGCATCCAGCATGAAGTCGCCCGGCTCCAGACGTCCTGACATGACTATTCCATCGGTGTCATACCGGAAACTGACCTTGGAAAGCGTTTTGACGTAAGGCGCGATGCCACGCTCCAGAAGACGGTCGCTGCCGGTAATCAGGAACTCAGTCCCATTGGCGGCCAAGGCCAGCGCCAGAGGAATGATAAAGCGCATTGTAGATCCGCTCTCGCGGCATGGCAGGACAATTCTGCTGCCCGGCAGCAAATCACGGCGAGTGCCGAATACCGCGCACTTGCCATCGTACCCGCATTCGAACCCGAGAGCACGCAGGCAGTCCACCGTGGCAAGTATGTCCTGCGACGGAGCAAGGCCATCCACACGTCCGCAGCTCAGGGCAGCGGCTATCAGCAGCCTGTGCGCGTAGCTCTTGGAGGGCGGGGCCTGAACGGTCCCCACTGCATTGCTTTTACCAAACGTCAGTCTCATCGGTTCAAATGACTGCAAAGAATATCAATCGCTTCCAGATAACCGTCTATGCCCTTGCCTGACACCGTAGCGATGCACGATTCCCTGATATAGCTTACCTGACGGAAAGCTTCACGTGATGACACGTCCGAGATATGCACCTCGACCGTGGGAATGCGCGTAGCCTTCAGCGCATCGGCAATTGCAATGCTGGTGTGGGTGTATGCGCCGGGGTTGAACACCAGACCGTCCACCTTGTCAAAGAAAGCCTGCTGGATCATATCCACAAGGTCACCTTCGTGGTTGGACTGCAGGATCCGGCAGCCGATGCCTTTTCCGGCAGCATGGCTCTCCGTACGGCGGCACAGTTCGTCATAGTTCTCAGAACCGTATATCTCCGGTTCACGTATTCCCAACATATTTATATTGGGGCCGTTCAGTACAAGTATGTTCATGTGTTATCTCAAGAAATCCTTACCGTATCTGATGGCAAGCATGTCGCACAGGACAATGGCTGTCATGCTTGACACCACTATGCATATACGCCTTATGATGGCCGGATCGTGACGTCCGTTTATGCGGAGTTTCGCAGGCTGTCCGCTGAGCATGTCCACCGTATCCTGTTCCTTCGAAATGGAAGGAGTCGGCTTGACTGCACAGTTGAACACCACCGGCATTCCGTTGGACATGCCGCCGTTTATTCCGCCGTTGTTATTTGACAATGTGACTGTCTTTCCACCTTCAACAGTCCACGCATCGTTGAGTTCGGACCCTGTGCCATCGGCAAATCCGAAACCAAGGCCGAACTCCACGCCCTTGATGCCGCCAATGGCGAATACGGCCTTGGATATGCAGCCTTCGAGCGAATCGAACCACGGTTCTCCTATTCCGGCATTCAGGCCGATGATGGCGGTCTGTATCTTTCCGCCTATTGAATCGCCGCTCCTGCGGGCTTCGTCAATCTTCTCTGTCATTTTCTTTCCGGCCGCATCGTCTATCACGGGGAAAGTCTTGGCGTTCAGGGACGCTATCTGGGCCGCAAAGTCGGTGAATGCGGAATCATCGATCCCGCCGCACTGCATTATGTGGGTGGCAAGGCTGATGCCCTTGCGTTCCAGAGCCTTGATAGCCAATGCTCCGGCAGCCACTATGCCTGCTGTGATACGGCCGCTGAAATGGCCGCCGCCACGGTAGTCCTCGAAGCCCGCATAGCGGACATGAGCCACGTAATCGGCATGCGAGGGACGCGGCAGGAAGCGTATGCCTTCATAGTCGGTGCTGCGTACGTTGGTGTTCGGGATGAGTATGGTGACGGGTGCGCCGGTGGTCATGCCGTTGAACACGCCGCTTACAATACGGAAATCGTCGGGCTCGACGCGCGCTGTATCGGTGATGCCCGAAGGCCTGCGCTTTGAGAGTTGCGACGCAACGAAACTTTCATCGACCGGAATACCTGCAGCCAGACCGTCAAGAGTGGCGCATATCATCTCACCGTGCGATTCCCCGCTCAGGGTCAGAATGACGCTCTTACCTATGCTGTTGCTCATTTTTTCTATTGCTTATAATTTGTTTCAGTTCTTCCTGCGTAAAGTTACGGAATTCAAAGCTTCCTATCGCACTTACCCATACGGCTGTCACGGCCGACGAGGTGGCTTTCTTGTCATGGCTGACGAACTCCGAGAGGACGGCCCCGTCGAAGCTGTCCCACAGCGGCAGGCCGTACTTTTCAAGGGCTGCACCTATCTGCTGCCTTGCGCTGCCGTCTGACATGTACATCATGCCTGCTGCCACGCATTCGCCGTGATACATGGCGCCCGCGGCGGCCGATTCTATGGCGTGGCCTATGGTGTGGCCGAAATTCAGGACCTTGCGCAGGCCTTTTTCGTACGGGTCGTTCTGCACCACATCGAGCTTGATGCCCAAGGCACCGGCTATCATGCCGCAGAGTTCCGTGCGGTCGCCGTTCCAGGCACAGATGCTCTCAAAAAGGTTCCGGTCCGATGTGGCTGCCATCTTTATCATCTCAGCCATGCCCTCGGCAAACACTCTGGGCGGCAGCGTGTCAAGACACTCAGGATCGACAATGACTTTCGATGGGTTGTGGAACGCGCCGACAATGTTCTTCACGCCATGGAAATTGATGGCAGTCTTGCCGCCGATTGACGAATCGACCTGCGAGAGCAGTGTTGTGGGTACGCTGTAGAAGTTTATTCCACGCATGTAGCACGAGGCGGCAAAGCCGCACAGGTCGCCTACCATTCCGCCGCCCACGGCCACAATAGCGTCCTTGCGTGAGAAACGGTGTTCCACAAGACAGGAAATAACGGTTTCCAGACCGTCCATGGTTTTGGTCTGTTCTCCTGCCTTCAGAGTCAGGATATGGCTTCCTGCAAAGGCATCGGCCACCGTCCCGGCATACCTGGCAGGTACGCCATCGTCAGTTACGACAAGAACCTTGCGGCCGGACAGGTCAATCAGACTGCCTATTCTGCCAATCGAACCGGCTTCGACCACTATGTCGTAGCCTTTCCCACTTTCGGAATCGAATCTGAGTATCATATTTTCTGATGTCTGTAAGATCCGACAAGACGCAGATTGTCACATACGGTCTTCATCTGACGGAGCAGTTCCTTTCCGTTTTCTCCATTCACATCGCCCTCAAGTTCCGCAAAGAAGTAGTGATTCCAGTCAGGCCCGTATGCCGGACGGCTGTGGATATAGCTCATGTTGTATCCGTGCGAACCTATAGTGTTCAATGCTTTGGCCAGAGCCCCCGCCTCGTTGCGGACAGCAAATACAAGTATGAAACGTGTGTCGTGTCCCGGAGTCTTGAGGCTGTTCATGGAGCGCGAAAACACTGCGAATCGGGTCTGATTCTGATGAGACGTGTTGATTTGACGTGCCATCACATCCAATCCGTAAATCGATGCAGTCTCTTCAGAGGCGATAGCCCCTACCGTCCTGTCGCCCATCTCGGAAACAGCCTTTGCCGCATGGGCCGTGCTGTTTGTCTCCTTGATGGCAATGGAATTCCTGCTCAGGAACTCGGCAGACTGTCTGATGGCCTGAGGATGGCTTATTACGGTATTGATATCCTTCAATTCAGCACCCTTGACACCGAGCAGGTTCTGGGTAATGTTCATGTCCAGAATCGAGTTGATGTAAAGGTCACCATGATATGCAAGGTCAAGCACAGTCCCGACATCGCCCGCAAAACTGTTTTCTATAGGCAGTATTGCCACATCGACATCGCCATTGACACAGGCCGAGTATGTTCCGGCAAAATCAGAATAAGGTACGGTCTCAGCCTCGGGGAATGCCTTTTGTGCGGCAATGTGGGCGAATGCGCCTGGAGCTCCGCAATATGCTATTTTCATCCCCTTGAAGATACGCCTCTGGTAGTCCTTGGAAAGATCCATCAGATGCTTCTGGAAAAGGACGTAAAACTCCCGCTTTTCAGGATCGTCTATCAGTTCGCCGGCATTTTCCATCTTGGCCCGTTCACGCGTGTCGTCAATGATGCAGAGGCCGTTTCTTTTCTTGTACTCTGCAACATCACGGCATTGTTGCATACGCTGTTCAAACAGTTCAGCCATCTGAACGTCTATTTCATTGATGGCCTTGCGTGCTTTGTCAAGTTCATTGTCCTGTCCCATACTGTATCTAAAAAAAATGAGGCTCCCCAAACTTGGACAGCCTCTTATATGTTTCGTATTCCTGTTGTTAACCGCACACGTTTTCAAGACCGTCCATTTTCAAAACAGCGGTAATAATAATAGCGATAATAGCGTGCGTCAAACATTTGTTCTTGATGTTCTTGTTTTATGCTTCTGCTTCTGCTTTTGCTTTTGCTTTTGCTTCTGCTTTTGCTTCTGCTTTTGTTTCTGCTTTTGCTTCTGCTTTTGCTTTTGCTTCTGCTTCTGCTATTGTTTCAGCTTCTGCTTTTGTTTCTGCTTCTGCTTTTGTTTCTGCTTCTGCTATTGTTTCAGCACTGCAAAACTATATGTATTTCCACAAACCGCCAAATAATTCCGGCCCAACTTTCATTATTCTTCATTCCGGGCGCCGGAGCACTATTCCGAGCGCTGGCGCACTCCATGTGGGCGGTATGGGCGGTATGGTGCATTTCTCCATGGAGGGAATACGCTTCCTCGCGGGCGAACCCCCTACGATAGGGAAAGAATCCTGCCCACAGCACATTCTGCGTCCCTATCCTCACTATGGAAATGCGCAATCCCGCCATTCACCCCTCACGATAGGGAAAGAATCGGCCCCACAGCACCACTTTCTTCCCTATCGTCCACGGGAAATACGCTTCCTCGCGGGCTGCCCCACTACGATAGGGAGGGAATCGGCCCTACAACACATTCTGCGTCCCTATCCTCACTATGGAAATGCGCAATCCCGCCATTCACCCC
>JAKSIQ010000011.1 GCA_024398755.1 Bacteroidaceae bacterium
GAATACGTTTTTCCGCGTGCTACCCCCTACGATAGGGAAGGAATGCGCCCTACAGTGCCACTTTCGTCCCTATCCTGCGCCCAAGAATACGTTTTTCCGCGTGCTACCCCCTACGATAGGGAAGGAATGCGCCCTACAGTGCCACTTTCGTCCCTATCCTGCGCCCAAGAATACGTTTTTCCGCGTGCTACCCCCTACGATAGGGAAGGAATGCGCCCTACAGCACCACTTTCGTCCCTATCCCCACTACTCCGCCGCGATATCGCCATTTTACTATGTACGATAGGGAAGGAATGCGCCCCACAGTGCCACTTTCGTCCCTATCCTTACTGCGTCATTCAATAAATACATCATCCGATGAAAAGTTTTGTGAAAATCATTAATGATTTGTGGATTAGCATTGTACATTCGCCCTGGAAAACTATTAATCATGAAATGAAATACTTGAAACCATGAATGATTTTTATCACATTTGTCTTACCGCACATAGTGAAGTGTTGCTGCGCTGTCCAGAAGATTATCGGGATATCACAAATCTGGTTGCATTGTCTGCCTACAGATCCGGTGTTCAAATATTAGTTGACGCCATCATGTCAAATCATATGCACTTCATAGTACTATCGGAAAACCCGGGCAAGTTTGCTCTATCGTTGCGAATTTCCATTACAAAACACTTCAACTCCAAATACTTTAGGAACAAAAGATTGTTTGACAGGAAAGTCTTCATTTGTAAATTGGAAGGTGCACGTCACATAATTATGGCTATAAACTATGTACTAAAAAATCCTGTACATCATGGGCAGGCAAGCACACCTTATTCATACCCTTGCAGCACCGCTAATTTCCTGTTTGCAAAAGACAGAGGTGTTCCTGAGCATATACAGGAAAACTATATAACCTATAACAACAGAAGAAAACAGTCTGGTATATACTGTCCAAAGAACGCAAAGATTCCTAACGATATCAGCATCGATCCAAATGGTATGATGTATCGGTCGTCTTTTGAGGAAATACGGTTGGTCGAATCATTCTACATGACTCCTAATTCGTTCATTTACAATATGAACCGACGCACATCCGATGAGTGGATAAAGGAGCAGGAACAAGATCAGGTCAAATCGGCTCCAATTACGCTCGAACTGATTGAAAGGGGAGTAAAATTCAATACAGTCAACGAAATGCTGAAGAACGAAAATGCGACAAGGACAGGCCGTCAGTTGAAGAGTGATACTGAAGTGTGCCAACTGATTGACAATGAAATACGTGGTCGATACAAAGCTGATTCAATCTATAAAATCGGCATAAAACAAAGATTGCAAATTGCCATGTCTTTGGTAAAGGAACCGGACATATCATTGCAAATTGCATCGCGTGCTGCGGTCGTGCCTTTCCAACTTCTGCAGAATGAATACGATTCGTATTATGGAGTGCGGAAAAACCGGTTCTGAAGTTCACAATATTATAGGGACCGATACTACCCTGTCGGGCCAAAACGGATAATAAACCAATTCGTGTGGAATGCCGCCTGTTCCGTCCCAACAGACGCGTTGCAATTTGCTGAAATCGGGTGCCCCGAAATCAAAAGAGCGTCCGAATAGCATAATGCAACCGTTATCCGGATTGATGTCCCACAATCCGCCACCGTGACAATCATTCTGCCCATATTCAAGCAAATCCAGGTGACGGCTCACAAGGCCGAATTTGAGAACGCCATTGTTCGTTATGATAAACTTTCTGCACATTGGTATGGATAGTAAATGGTAGGGAAGAGTGCCAAAAATACGCTATTCTCGCCGATTACATAAATGGATAGGGATGGAATCGCGCCCACAGCACCACTTTCGTCCCTATCCTCACTACTCCGCCCGCGATATCGCCATTTCCCCATACAGGATAGGGATGGAATCGCGCCCACAGTGCCACTTTCGTCCCTATCCTCACTGCTCCGCCCGCGATATCGCCATTTCCCCATACAGGATAGGGATGGAATCGCGCCCACAGTGCCACTTTCGTCCCTATCCTCACTGCTCCGCCCGCGATATCGCCATTTCCCCATACAGGATAGGGATGGAATCGCGCCCACAGTGCCACTTTCGTCCCTATCATGGATGATGCGTGGAGTGGTGGGGATGGGGAAGTTCTTTCAGGTGTTTGTCAATGGTCGGACGGACCGATTAATTTTGTAACTTTAATTTTGTAACTTTGCGGCATGAACAACAAGCAGCTGCAGCATAATGTGAATAGCTGGCAACAAGTTGCGAATAGCAAAATACGAACAGCAAGCTGCGTATAGCGAATAATAGCGAATGATAGCGAATAAGAATAAACAATAGATACAATGGAAGAACTGTTTTCTAATTTGGAATATAAGGTGGCCAGCATGGAGTTGGCCGAGTTCGGACGCAAGGAGCTTGACATGGCCGAGAAGGAAATGCCGGGGCTCATGGCACTGCGTGACAAATACCGCGACAGCAAGCCTCTGAAGGGCGCGCGCATCATGGGCTCGCTTCACATGACGGTTCAGACTGCTGTACTCATTGAGACTCTTCACGAGCTGGGCGCCGACATACGCTGGTGCTCGTGCAACATATACTCCACCCAGGACCATGCCGCTGCAGCCATTGCCGCTGCAGGCAGTGCCAAGGTGTTCGCATGGAAGGGCGAATCGCTTGATGAATACTGGTGGTGCACACTGCAGGCTATGAACTTCCCCGAGGGCGGCCCTAACATGATTGTCGATGACGGTGGTGACGCCACACTCATGATACACCTGGGCGTAAAGGGCGAAAAAGATCCGTCGGCTTTGGAATACGACGCACAGTCAGGTGACGAACGCGCCCTGCTTGACATACTGAAGAAGGTGGCCAAAGTCAAGGGCAACAGCTACTGGACGAACATCGCCTCACAGATACGTGGCGTGAGCGAAGAAACCACCACTGGCGTACATCGCCTGTACCAGATGCAGCAGCGCGGCGAACTTCTGTTCCCGGCCTTCAACGTCAACGACTCGGTCACCAAGAGCAAGTTCGACAACCTGTACGGCTGCCGCGAGTCATTGGCCGATGGCATAAAGCGCGCAACCGATGTCATGATAGCCGGCAAGGTGTGCGTAGTATGCGGATTCGGCGAAGTGGGCAAAGGCTGCGCACAGAGCATGCGTTCATACGGAGCACGTGTGCTGATTACCGAAATCGACCCCATCTGTGCCCTGCAGGCAGCCATGGAAGGCTACGAAGTTGTTACAATGGAGGAGGCTGCCCCACAGGGCAACATATTCGTCACCACTACCGGCAACATTGACGTAATCACAACCGAACACATGAAGGCAATGCCAGACCAGGCCATTGTCTGCAATATAGGTCACTTTGACAGCGAAATTCAGGTCGATGCCCTCAAGAAGCTGCCTGGCATAAGGTGTCAGAACATCAAGCCTCAGGTTGACCGCTACTTCTTTGCCGATGGTCACAGCATAATCCTGCTGGCCGACGGACGTCTGGTAAATCTGGGCTGTGCAACCGGACATCCCAGCTTTGTCATGAGCAACAGCTTCACCAACCAGACACTGGCCCAGATTGAACTGTTCGGCACCAAGTACGAAACTGGAGTTTACCGTCTGCCCAAGCATCTTGACGAGGAAGTGGCCCGTCTGCACCTTGAAAGAATAGGCGTGCACCTGTCAAAGCTCACCAAGGCGCAGGCCGATTATATAGGTGTACCGGTTGAGGGACCCTACAAGGCCGAACATTATCGTTATTAAAAGATTTCCATGGATTGCCCGAAGCGTAGCACAATAGTCATTTATGGCGCATCGAGCCCGCATGTTGGTGACATCTTCAAGAGTCAGGCATTCGAACTTGGTGCCATTCTGGCAAAGAACGGCCGCAGAATCGTTACCGGG
Organism: Bacteroidaceae bacterium; assembly: GCA_024398755.1. Classification (GTDB taxonomy): domain Bacteria; phylum Bacteroidota; class Bacteroidia; order Bacteroidales; family Bacteroidaceae; genus Colenecus. Next base: position 3,899 of record JAKSIQ010000011.1, read on the forward strand.
GCCGGCTTAACCGGACTCATGGCATCGGTCGAAGACGGCGCGCTGTCGCAGGGCGGACATGTTACCGGCGTCATTCCCCAGTTTATGGTTGACAACGGCTGGCTTCACGGCGGACTGACTGAGGTAATCGTCACGAAGGACATGCAGGAACGCAAGGCCACCATGGCACGTATGGCCGATGCCTGCGTAGCGCTGCCAGGAGGCACTGGCACCTTCGAGGAACTCTTCGAGGTAATAACATGGAAAATGCTGGGCCTGTTCACAAGACCGATAATAATACTGAATACCGATTCATATTATGAGCCCCTGCTCGACATGCTTGACCGCACTGTAGAACGCCAGTTCATGAGTCCTTACTTCAAACAGCTGTGGGCTGTGGCCAAGACACCCGCGCAGGCGTTGGAACTCATCGACTCCATCCCGGACTGGTTGTCTCCCCACAGCAAGATTTCAAAGGCTGACTTAAAATGAAAGATTTGGAGCGATTCCTTTCCACTCAGCCGGCCGACGACTGGACTTTGCTGACATTCCTTGTCCTGCTCATAGTGACCAGTCTGCTGCTTGGCCCTTATCTGAATCAACTCAGGATATCACTCGTCTACGTATATAAGATCAGGAATTCAAACGGGGAGTTCAAAACCCTGATATTGCCCCCTGCAATTTCATTTGCACTTGCGGTGGTGTCGGTGTCATCAATTTCGTTCGCATCGGCCCTTGCCGGTATAGTGGCCGATGTGGCTGGAACGCATGTGCTGGTATCGGCCCTGCATGCGTTCGTGTATCTTTTCCCATGTTTCCTGCTCAGGCAGATACTTTTCAGACTGGTTAATTCAAGACTGTACAAGTCGCAATACATTGTTGTGAAACCGCTCCGATGGAATGCCCTGAATCTGACCATGCTGTCATTCATGGGCACCATATCGCTGATAATATGCAGTCTGGAACTTTTTGTGCCATTACCGCATCTTGCCTTTCATATTCTTCTGGCATTTTTTGTGCTGGCATGCCTGTATGGCGAAATCATCAAGTCCAAATCGTCCTTATTTTCAGTTCGGTGCAAATTATTGGGAATTATTTGTTACCTTTGCGCCCTTGAAATTGGACCGGTGGTTCTGGCCCTCTTTCTTTTGGGAACTAATCCATTATTTCTGTAACACAGATGACATTGAAAATCAAAAGGGTGCTCATTTCGCAGCCACAGCCCACAACGGCTAAATCGCCTTATTTCGATCTTGCCGGCAAGTATGGAATTGAATTCATATTCAAACCGTTCATCAGAGTCGATCCGATTCTGGCCAAGGACTTCAGACAGCAGAAGGTCAACATCCTGGACCATACTGCCGTCATATTCACATCACGTCATGCAGTGGATCACTTTTTCAGGCTCTGTCAGGAACTCAGAATCACAATTCCTGAAGACATGAAGTATTTCTGCATTACGGAAACTGTAGCACTTTACATCCAGAAGTACGTCCAGTACCGCAAACGCAAGGTATTCTTCGGTACAACCGGAAAGGTTGACGGCCTGATGGCTCCTATTCTCAAGCATAAGACCGAGAAGTTCCTTCAGCCAATGTCGAACGTACATTCTGGCGAGCTTACCAGAATGCTTGATGAAAACGGAATAAGTCATACGGAAGCTGTCATGTATCTGACAGTGAGCAACGAATTCTCAAAGGATGAAATTGACACCTATGACATGCTGGTATTCTTCAGCCCGGCTGGAATTGAATCGCTCCAGAAGAACTGGCCTGACTTTGTCCAGGGCGACAAAATCATAGGCTGCTTCGGCGCTCCAACAGCCAAGGCAATACGTGATGCCGGACTCAGACTTGACATTGAAGCTCCGGTCGAGGGCATAACATCAATGTCAGCAGCCATTGACGTATGGCTGGCTGCACAGGCAAAGTAATGTCCGGATTCACTTTCCACAAGGCAGAACGTCTTTGTGGCAATCATTTGACAGACAGACTGTTCTCTCAGGGAAACCGCTCCATAGGCTGTTTCCCTGTACGTCTTGTATGGCTTGTCCTCAAAGCCGGTGATTCCGATTATGACATGCCGGGTGGTGTGCGTCTTCTGATAAGTGCTCCAAAAAGACATTTCAAACATGCCGTTGACCGTAACCGTGTGAAACGGCAGGTTCGCGAATACTATCGCACACACTCTCATGGCTTGAAGCAGGTGCTTGCTGATAAGAAACAGTGCATGCTTCTGGCAGTCCTGTTTACAGATCACAGACTATGGGACAGCAGTGGCCTTCATGCCAGGCTGGATCAGGCTTTTGGCAGGCTGGCAGAAGAATTTGAGGGTGGGGAAATAGTAAGATCCGCAAAGGAAACAGAACCGGGGACAGCTTTGTAATATGTCAAATAAAATTACCAGGTCAATTGTCTGGCTCATGGTTCAGCCGGTACGTTTCTACCGTCGGTTCATAACACCTTTCACTCCTCCAACCTGCCGGTTTACGCCTACATGCTCACAGTACGCCTTGGAGGCATTGCAGAAATACGGGCCGCTCAAGGGCAGCTGGCTTGCCATAAAACGTGTTCTGCGCTGTCGTCCCGGAGGTGGCAGCGGCTATGATCCGGTACCCTGACTGCCATGTCGGTATTCGATATCCATACACATTCCAGAACTGCTCCTGACCGTGAGTCGGTGCTTTGCATCGGCACCGACAGGAACCTTGTCAGTTCTGAAGGCCTATATTCTGCGGGAGTCCACCCCTGGTATCTTGATGCCGCCGGTTTTGCCGCCCGGATGTCGTGCCTTGAAGAACTGCTTGCACTTGACAATGTTGTGGCGCTTGGAGAATGCGGACTTGACTCACTTCGCGGGCCTTCAATTGAATTCCAGCGCCAGGCGCTTCTTGCACAGTTGGATCTTGCATCGGCCGTCCATAAACCTGTGGTGCTGCATGTGGTCAGGCGGTTTGACATGCTTCTGCCAATACGCAGGCAGTTTGGCGCTGACGGCCGATGGCTGATTCACGGATTCCGTGGAGGTGTAATACAGATGAAGCAGCTGCTTGATGCCGGATTTTTCCTGTCGTTCGGCCCTGGTGCCAGGCAGGAGACGCTGGCGGCGGTGCCCGAGTACAGCCTGATACTGGAGACCGACGGCAAGTGTCCCATTTCAGAAGTACAGACGCTGGCAGCATCGGCCCGCAACTGTACGGTGCAGGAAATCAGCCGGACAAGCGCCGCTGCGGCAGACCACTTTTTGGGCATGCAGTAGTTTTGTACGGAAAGATTTGGTATATTTGCGTCCGTTTGCCTGAAAAACGGTTATAACCTGACAATTCAAATACTCTATACAATGACAAATTTTGTAGAAGAACTGACCTGGCGCGGCATGATTCACCAGATGATGCCGGGCACCGACGAACTCCTGTCAAAGGAGCAGGTCACCGCTTACGTGGGTTTCGACCCGACGGCCGATTCCCTTCATATTGGCCATTTGTGCAGCATAATGATACTGCGTCATTTCCAGCGTTGCGGACACAAGCCGCTGGCACTCATCGGAGGTGCAACCGGAATGATCGGTGACCCGAGCGGAAAATCTCAGGAGCGCAATCTTCTGAACGAGGAGACCCTGCGCCACAATGTTGAATGCATCAGAAAGCAGTTGTCAAAGTTCCTTGACTTTGAGAGCGATGCTCCTAACAAGGCCGAACTGGTCAACAATTACGATTGGATGAAGGACATAACGTTCCTTGATTTCTCACGTGACATAGGAAAGCACATCACAGTCAACTACATGATGGCCAAAGATTCTGTAAAGAAACGTCTGAACGGCGAAGCCCGTGACGGCCTTTCTTTCACGGAATTCACATACCAGCTGCTCCAAGGCTATGATTTCATGTACCTTAACGAGCACAAGAACTGCAAACTCCAGATGGGTGGAGCCGATCAGTGGGGCAACATAACCACGGGTGCGGAACTTATACGCCGTGTCCATGGCACAGAATGTTTCGCTCTGACATGTCCTCTTATAACCAAGTCTGACGGAACCAAATTCGGCAAAACCGAAGGCGGCAACATCTGGTTGAATCCGGAGTACACTTCACCATACAAGTTCTATCAGTTCTGGCTGAACGTAAGTGACGAGGATGCCAAGCGATACATAAAAATCTTTACAAATATAGAGAAAGAAGAATGCGAGGCTCTGATAGCTGAACATGATGCGGCTCCTCATTTGCGTCTTGTCCAGAAGCGTCTTGCAAAGGACGTCACATGCATGGTTCACAGTCAGGCTGATTACGAAGCTGCCGCCAGTGCCTCTGAAATACTGTTCGGCAACAGCGCTTCATCGCAGGAACTCAAGACCATTGACGAGTCAATGCTTCTTTCCGTTTTTGAAGGAGTACCTCAGTTCCGCTTCCAGCGTTCAAAGCTCGAAGAGAACATCAAAGCATCAGATTTCCTTACAGATGTATGTCCTGTATTCTTCTCGAAGAGCGAGGCCCGCAAGATGATGCAGGGCGGCGGTGTTTCCATCAACAAGGAAAAGACGTATGACCATTCAAGGGCCATTACATCGGCCGATCTTGTCGATGACCGCTACATAGTTCTGCAACGCGGAAAGAAGAACTACTATCTGCTTATTGCGGAGTAAAATTTTTGAGTAACTTTGCCCTGTCTTGAGGCTTGGACCCTGACGGGTCTTTCAAGACGTACTGTCGTATGGTGTAATGGCAGCACAAGACATTTTGGTCGTCTTTGTCCTGGTTCGAATCCGGGTACGACAGCATGGGGAGGTCATACGGCCTCCCCTTTTTTGCTGCCCTTCCTCCCCTTTTCCCCCCAGTGTGACTCGGCAATCTGCCGAGTCACACTGCGTTTTCTGCGCTTTTCCCGCGTGTGACTCGGCAATCTGCCGAGTCACGTGAAGGGAGTGGAATGTGTAAGGAAAATTCGTACTGAATCCAACATAATCCGTACTGTTTCAAAGGCCGATGCTAACCATTCCGCGTATTTTTGCAAATGTTTTGTTTCATACTTAGCCGACGACCGTGACTTTCAGCAGTTGTCCTGCATGTCTGTGAAGATGTGAAAGGGTGGCCCAGGGGACATGATTATGTCCCTTTTTTTATGCCCTTTCACATTTTTTTTGTGTTTAATCAAAAATAATTGTTAAAATATGATTTGTTTTCAACAGACATTTGTTATCTTTGACCGCTTTAGTGCGAGAATAATATAATACGCGTATAAAATATTAACCAAACTTATGAAGAAACGTTACCTATTCCCCGCCGATTACATGGCCGATCCTTCGGTTCACGTTTTCAATGGAAGAGTGTACATTTACCCGTCTCATGACTGGGAGTGCGAGAATGTAGAAAATGACACCGGCGACCAGTATGTCATGAAGGACTATCATGTTCTGTCAACTGATGACGTCATGAACGGCGAAGTGAAAGATCATGGAAAGGTTCTCGGTCTTGAAGACATAGCATGGGCCGGACGCCAGCTCTGGGACTGCGATGTTGCAGAAAAGGACGGCAAGTACTACATGTATTTCCCAATGAAGGACAAGAACGATGTTTTCCGTCAGGGCGTTGCCATTGCTGACAATCCTGCCGGTCCGTTCATTCCCGAGCCGGAGCCGATACATGGCAGTTACAGCATAGACATGGCCGTACTCAAGGATGAAGACGGCAGCTATTACATGTATTTCGGCGGCCTCTGGGGTGGTCAGCTCCAGTGCTACCGCGACAACATAGGCATTGAAGATCCCGCAATAAACAATACTCCTGACAGCAAGAATCTTCCTCACGGAAATCAGCCGGCTCTGCCGAGCCGTGTGGTCCGCCTTTCCGGCGACATGCTGCAGTATGCCGAAGAACCCAAGCCGGTTCTCGTGGTTGACGCTCAGGGAAAGCCTCTTGCAGCCGATGACCCGCACCGTTTCTTCGAAGCATCATGGGTTCACAAGTATAACGGCAAATACTATTTCTCATATTCCACCGGTGACACTCACATGCTGTGCTATGCAATCGGTGACAACCCATACGGCCCATTCACATATCAGGGTGTCATTCTGACTCCTGTTGTAGGCTGGACAACCCATCATTCAATTGTCGAATACAAAGGCAAGTGGTATCTTTTCCATCACGACAGCGTTCCATCAGGCGGAAAGTCATGGCTGCGCAGCCTCAAGGTATGCGAACTTGAATATGACGAACAGGGTCATATCAAGTCCATTGAAGGCATGGATAAATAAGTAAATAATAATAATCAAAAAATAACCAATTTAATGAAAAAGAACAATTCTATTTTGGGCCGGTCCGGCTTATTGGGATTGTCCCTTGCAGTCATGGCGACGGTTTTCGGAGTCACATCATGTAAAACCGATTTTGACCTTGACACAAAGACACCTGAATGGCTCGGCACAAGCATCTTTGAAACTCTTGACCAGGGTTTCCAAGCTGTCAATGTGGACAGTATCACAAAAACTTACAAATTCAAGACCTACATCAGACTGATTCGTGATCTTGGTCAGGAAGGCATTCTTTCAAGAACCGGTTCACGAACCATGTTTGTAGCTGATGACGAGGCATTTGAACGCTTCTTTGCAGACTGCCCGTTCAAAAAGGTTGACGGCACACCTGTAACCTGTTATGATGAGCTCAGCAAGGCCCAGAAGAACATGATTCTTAAAGGTTCAATGCTGAACAATGTTTATCAGGTAGCAATGCTTTCCAGCACCCAGGGCCCTGTTCTCGGTGACTGTATGAGAAGGCTTTCAACATTTTCACCTTATGATTCCATTACAATCGTAAGGAAGAACACCATTAACAAAGCTGAATCACTTGACAATTTGCCTGATACAAAGTATTGGCAGCGTTTCAAGACCGATGGCTCATGGTCAAACGGAATGCTTCTTCTCAAGGATGGTACAACACATTCCATGATTTTCTTTGTCAACAAGTTCCTGCAGACAAAGAAGATTTATGACGACGATTACGATTTCCTTTTCAATCAGGGTGTACACAGCAAAGTTGGCAAGCCTGGTAGAAAACCCGGTGACGCAACTGTGAATGGTGTCAGAATTGAAGTTCAGAACAAGAAGTGCTTCAACGGCTTCATTCATGTTATGGCCGACGTCATCTACCTGCTTCCAAGTATGGCTGAATATCTTGAGGATGACAATGTTGCAACAATCTACAGTCACATTCTGGAACGCTTTTCAGCTCCTTACCCCAGCACATACCAGCGTCAGCAGATTGTTGATCGTATAGGTCAGGGCAAGATTGTCCTGCCTGATGGCGTAAGAACAGACACGGTCTTCGTAAAGAAATACCTTTCACGTTGGAGAAGTCAGAGCACGGAGTCTGATGCGTTGTCCGGACTTCTCGCCAACAACACCACCAATCCTGTTCTGGCACCTGGCGTTACCAATGCCTTGCTCAGACTTGATGAAGCCACACTGCTTCTGTATGATCCGGGTTGGAATTCGTACTACTCGAATACGAACAGCAACGAGGCTGACGTTGAAATACAGAGAAATATAGGTGTAATGTTCGTTCCTACCGACAAGGCTCTGAAAGCATGGTGGATGAGTTCCGCAATGCGTGAGCGTTACGGCTGGATAACCAAGGATGATGCCCAATTTGATTATCATGATGTTGCTATTGATATGGACAGCATTCCTTTGAATGTTATTGTCAAGCTGATAAACAACAACATGCAGTATTCTCTCACATCGACCATTCCGAGCCAGTTCTCAGGCGTTTTGAACGATGCAAGAGATCCTATGTTTGATGGTATTGACGATCCTGTGGGTACTTTTGATTCAGTTGTCATGTGCTGCAACGGTGCTGTGTATTATACCAATACGGTATATGCTCCTACATCGTACCGTTCAGTCGCATATCCGGCTCTTGTAAACGAAGGTCTTCAGATTATCAACTGGGCAATCAATGATACAGAACTTGCTTACAGTGCTTATCTGAATTCAATGGTAACCAGTTACAGCGTATTCATGCCTACGGTTTCAGAATCAATAGATCCTGAAATCAAGGGCAAACTCATCTGGATTGACCCTGTATCGTTCGCTTTGAACAAATACGGTGACCAGGTCAACCCCGAGGATGATATAATGTATGCTTGGGTATTCAGTTATAACGGATCAAGAGTTGTGGCAGATCTTTATACCTATGACTATAAAACAAAGACAGTCATGGATAAGGTTGGAGAAACAGTTGATGATACCGGCGGCGACGGAGGTGTAATCCGCAACCGTCTTATGGAACTTATGGACTACCATATTGTATTAGGTGATGTTGAGCCCGATGCTATCTCAACTCTTGTACCTGATCAGAACGGTTATACCTATTTCAAGACAAAGGGAAATGGTGAAGTCCGTTTCAAGAATGCTGTAACTTCAGTTGACGATCCGGAGCATCCGGGCCAGACCATGCCTAACATTGCAGAAATGAGTGTCGCTGGCGGTTACCAGATTGAAAGAGATGAAGAATTCGCTGTCACAAAGCGTTATGACCAGTATCTCATGAACGGTAACGGACGCGTTTACCTGATAGATGAACCGCTCATGTCATCAAGAAGATCTGTTTATGACGTCCTTTCCGATTCTATAACTTATCCGGAATTCAAGTCGTTCTATCAGCTGATGAAGTCTCTTGAAATGTTCGGAGACTCGCACAACAAGCATGCAATCGGATCAAGACAGTGCGTTAACTCGTTCAATACGTACCATTATACGGTATACGTTCCGTCTAATGCCGCAATTCAGGCATTGTTTGATAATGGCACATATTATTCACTTGCTGCAATTGATTCAATAAACAATTATTGCTACCAGCTCAGGCAGGACCTTATTAACAATGATCCATTGGCAGGCCCGCTGATGTGGCAGGATTCTCTGATTGACATTTCAAGACGTCTGCGTCATGCCGCGCCTGGTGATACCACCGATGCTGACCGCAGTTTTGACTATACCAAATGGGTTGATGCAAAAAAGCAGGACCTGAGAAACTTTGTAAACTATCACATTCAGGATAATTCAGTTTATCAGAATGCTGAGTTCAAGGTAGGTAAGGACGAGTTTGGTAACGTTGCAACATCTGCAAAGTACGAGACGGCATTCATGAATGATGGCCAGTATGAAAAACTGACAGTATCCGGCGGCAATAACCTTTCAGTAAAGGATGCCAACGGCAATGTCCGGTTTATTGACAAGACAAAGGGCAACAAGTATTACAACATAATGTGCCGTGAATACGAGATAGATACAAAAGACAGTAATTCGCAGACAAAAGTCACATCAATTAGAAGTTCGTTAATTGAGACTTCATCGTTTGCTGTTATTCATCTTATTGACGGTGCCCTTTGCAATGGTGACATTATTTTCTAACCAGCTAACTGAATGACAATGAATAATATTAATAAGATATACGGAACAGTCATTGCACTTGCTGCATTGGCTTTGCCAGGGCAAATGTCAGCCCAGAAGGCCGGAGATCTGATAAGCGGTATCGTTGAAGATGAATTTGGACCGATGATGGCTGTAAACGTTACCGAAAGGGACGCTGCTGACCGAATCATAAATCACGCCGTTACTGACATGAACGGTGAATTCTCATTCCGACTTGTCAACCCGAAGGATAGAATCCAGATTTCGTACGTAGGTTTGGAAACCGTTGACATTCCGATTGACAAGACCTATTTTGAAATCAAGATGAAGGAAGCCGGTGATCTTCCTGAAGTTGAAATTACAGCCCAGGCTGTATCTAACACTGAAGGTCTGCCTATTCCTATGCGTGAAATGCCTAGCGCACGTCAGACACTTGATATGACTGAGTTGGAAGGTCTTGGTATTACTACCGTTGATGAGGCTCTTGCCGGACGTTTCTCAGGTCTTGACATAGCATTCACTTCGGGTGACCTTGGTGCCCGTTCAACAATGCACCTTCGTGGTGTGTCAACCATGACCGGTGACCAGAACCCGCTGATTGTCGTTGATGGTATGATTTGGGAAATTGACAGCAACTTGAAGAATAACTTCGACTATCAGAACGAGTCTCAGAATACCGAGAAGGTCTCGGAGCTGCTCAACATCAATCCTGAAGATATTGCCACCATTACTGTTCTGAAGGATGCCGCAGCTACGGCAATCTGGGGTTCACGTGGTGCTAACGGTGTTATGGAAATCAAGACCAAGCGTGGTGCCCGCGGTCAGACCCGTGTCAACTATTCATATCGTATGAACGGTACATGGCAGCCCGAAGGTTACAAGCTTCTTAACGGTGACCAGTACACAATGTATCTGAAGGAAGCGTTCTTCAATCCTGAATTGAAAGATGCCGCTGCCGATATTGATGAAATCAACTACGATGACATGTTCTCTGAGTACGAGATGTTCAATGACAACACCGATTGGGTTGATGCAGTAAAACAGTTCGGTGTCCAGCACTCGCATAACCTGTCAGTAAGCGGTGGTGGTGACAAGGCCAACTTCCGTATATCAGCCGGTTTCGACAACCAGCAGGGTTCTGTTATCGGTCAGAAGATGAACCGATTCACAACCCGTGTGGCATTTGACTATTTCGTATCAGACCGTATCAAGGTTACTACCAACTTCTCAATGACATACTCAAAGAACAAGCAGAATTCAGCTGCCATCAGTACTGCCATGAAGATGATGCCTAACCTTGCAATCTATTACGAAGATCCTCTTACAGGTGTTTCGACAGGCGAATTCTACCACATGCGTGCAGATGCCAGCGATGCTCTGCCTAAGAACACCAATCCTGTTGCCGAGGCTGCAGAGAAACAGCAGTTCAGCACTTCGTTGAATGTCAGCCCTGACTTCTCGCTGACCTATAACCTGCTCGGCATTGAAGATGATCAGCATAAACTGACATATGAGGGACGTGTCAATTTCGGTGTCACAAACAGCGGAAGCGACAACTATACTCCTGTAACTCTGTCAAGAGAAGGATGGAAGGACGGCAATGCCAATTCAGTTTCTTCAAACTCAAGCAAGAGCTCACAGATTACCACCAACCATTCACTTACGTTCATTCCTCATCTGAAGAACCCTAACCATTCGTTTATGGCAATGGTAAGATATCAGTTGAGCAACAGTTACAACAAAGGACAGAATGCCAGCATTTCCGGACTGCCTTCAGGTACATTCCAGTCAATCGGTCTTGACGGTAAGATTGGAAACATTTCAACCAGCGCCAGTCAGAACCGTAGCATGAACGTTACATTCACTGCCCACTACTCATATAAGAGTAAGTATTCATTTGATGTAACAACCCGTTCCGATGGTAGCACCCGTTTCGGCGATGCAAAGCGTTGGGGTACATTCCCTGCATTCTCTGGCCGTTGGAACATCAGTGATGAAAAATGGTTTGACGCCCTGCGTAACACAGGTCTTCTGACTATGATGGCAACTCGTGTCAGCTGGGGTCTTCAGGGTAATGCTCCTGGTGGAGACGGTATGTTCTACAGCAAGTATTCAAGCGGTACCGCATATCTGGGTACTTCGACCATCTATCCGTCAAATATCAGACTCAGCAATCTTCAGTGGGAAGAGACGGTTTCATGGAACCTCGGTTTCGATTTCGGACTGTTCAAAGACAGACTCAGTGCAAATATTGATCTGTACACCCGTACCACTGAAAAAATGTTGAATCAAGGTTATGCGATTCCTACCTCTTCGGGTTTCTCTTCACTCGATGTTGTGAATGAGGGATCAATGAAGAATGCAGGTTGGGAGTTCTCACTGAGTGCCAACCGTATATACGAAACCAAGATTCTTGGCAAGCAGTTCAGCGTTAACGGTAATATCAACTTTGCCGACAACACCAACCAGATTCTTGAAATGAATCCTACCATGCTGGCCAAGATGAACAAGGACTTTGACTTCAACAATGGAAGCTACCTTTCATACGTGGCTCTGAAGAATTCATTCGGTTCAATTTACGGCTTCAAGTATCTGGGCGTATATCAGTACAGTGACTATAGTGAAGTTGAGATTCCGGGTGTAAGTGGCCCTAACGCTCCTGTCGTTAAAGATGAAAATGGAGTTGCTGTCAAGGACAAGAACGGACAGTATAAGCCTGTCATGTTCGCTTATGGTTCAGAAGACGATGCCAACGCCAAGAATTATGAGTTTGTAGGTGGTGACGCCATTTATGAAGATATAAATCATGATGGTAACATCAACGAACTTGATATTGTATATCTGGGTAGTTCACTTCCAAAACTGAACGGTGGTTTCGGTGTCCGTATGTCATGGGGACGCCTTTCGTGGAACAACCAGTTCAACTTCCGTTGGGGTAACAGGATTGTAAACGGCTCCAGAATGAATGCTGAATGTATGTACAACACCGACAACACTTCGGCTGCCATTAACTGGCGTTGGAGAGTTGAAGGTGACAAGACCGTCATGCCTCGTGCCCTTTACCAGTATGGTTACAACTACCTCGGTTCTGACCGTTATGTTGAGGACGGATCATTCCTGCGTTGGAACTATACGGCTTTAAGCTACTCACTTGATCCTACGCTTACAAAGAAAATAGGTCTTGGTAACGTAAGTTTCAACTTGAACCTGAATAATGTTCATTGCTGGACCAAGTACTCAGGTATGGACCCGGAAGTCGGTTCAGGTCAGGGAAGTGTCGCAATGGACAATGCGCAGACCCCAAGATCAAAGCAGGTTACCTTCGGTCTATCAGTTCAGTTCTAATATTTAAAGGTACAATCGTATGAAAAAGATAAAATCGTTTATTTTCATGGCATTGGCCGGTCTTTCGTTTGCGTCTTGCGAAGACTTCCTTACACTGATGCCGCTCAATGACATTGTTCTTGAGAACTTCTGGACTGACAAGTCTGACGTAGAGAGTGTCCTGCTTGGAGCATACGCAGCTCTTGAAACAGGAGACTGTGTTACCCGTATGTCAGTCTGGGGCGAAATGCGCGCCGACAATATGGTATATGAATCTACCAGTCAGAATACCAGCGATGATATACGTCAGGTTGTAAAGGAAAATCTGATGTCATCAAACGGTTATACTACCTACAAGTGTTTTTACGATGTGATTAACCGTGCCAACACCGTTCTTCACTTTGCACCTCAGGTAGCCGCGCAGGATCCTAACTATACTGCTGATATTTTGAATTCTGACATAGCCGAGGCTATAGCCATCAGGTCACTCAGTTACTGGTATCTGATACGTGCTTTCAGGGATGTTCCTTACACAACCATTCCTTCAATTGATGATACGAATGACTTCTTCATCGGTCAGACTCCGTTCAATCAGATTCTTGACTCACTCATCAGCGATCTGGAAGCTGTCAAGGATTATGCGACCAAGAAGTTTACATCTAAAAGTGCGAATACAGGCCGTTTCACCCGTGTCGGCATATATGCTTTGCTTGTTGACATGTACTTGTGGAAAGGCAACTGGGACAAGTGCATCGAGTATTCTGAGTATATTACTTCAGAGAAGATGAAGGAATACAAGGAACTTAAGGAAGAGGAAGGTACGTCATGTAATGTACAACTTTTCAATGACAAGTATCCTCTTATATATGATGCATCAAACACCAATCCTTCTGCCGGTAATTCATATAACAAGATATTCGGATCAGGTTCTTCTTTTGAAACATTGTTTGAACTGCCTTATGACCAGACTGTTTCAAATCCGTTCGTATCTACATATTATAATGACAACAATTCACAAACCGGTGCGCTCAAGGCCATTGAATCAATCAGTGGCGGCGTAAAGAGCGGAAACCTGTTCTCTCAGCAGACAGACGGCCGTTTCCTTCAGGATGTTAACGAAAACGGGGGTATTGTCAAGTATGTGTACGAAAGTCTTACATATAATATGAAGTCAAATTCTGAATTCACGGCAATCCAAAGTTCGACAAAGCGTAATTTCACTCAGCCTAACTGGATTATCTACCGTTATACTGACGTTCTTCTTATGGAGGCTGAAGCCAAGGTCATGAAGGCTATGCAGTTGAGTGGACAGGATTCCACCGAATTGTGCAATGATGCATTCGTATTGGTTGATGCGGTGAACAGTCGCGCAATCTGCAGGAACTCATACGAAAATGCAACAGCTCTTAAGCAGGCTAATTACTCAGATGCAAGCCTGCTTGAAACTCTTGTGTTTGACGAGCGTCGTCGTGAGCTCCTTTTTGAGGGCAAACGCTGGTTTGACCTTGTGAGAATGGCTCTTCGTGATACCCAGAAGCCGAACGGAAGTACAAGAAGGCTTATAGATGCAGTACAGGAGAAGCATCAGAAACTGCAGACATACAGTGCCGTTGAAATCAAGTTGAGAAATGTTGATGCCCTTTTCTTCCCCATCAACAAGGAGGAAATCAAAATCAACAGTCTTTTGAAACAGAATCCGGCCTATGTTGATAATGAGTATATTAACAAAGCCCAATAATATGCTCTCATAAGTAATATCAGTTATAAATTACTACAGTCAATATGAAAACTATAAATAACATAATCAGGAAGACCGTTTGGGCAGCATCAGCCGTCCTGGTAATGGCATCATGCAACGATGCATGGAATGACCATTACTCAATCAATCCGGACGTTCCTTCAAAGACTATTGCGGAAGCCATAGAGGGTGACGATAATTACAGCAAGTTTGTGGAGGTATTGTCTTCGACTTTGGTCTACGATGGAAACAAGAAACTTGCCAAGACATATCTGGATCTGCTGAATGAAAGCCAGTTCTTTACTATTTGGCTTCCATCTGACAATTCCATATCACCTGAAAGATGGGAAGAGTACACCATGGACATTGATGATCCTAAAAAAGACCACAAGAAGATTGGTGAAGAGTTCATAAAGAACCACATTGCCCATTTCAAGCATGATGTCAGCGCCGTTACAAATGAGAAGATTGTCATGCTCAGCAACAAAGCTTTCAGGTCAGGACATGACAATATTGATGACGTCCAGTATCTCAAGACAAACATACGTTGTGTGAACGGTATTATCCATGAAATTGATGGAGAACTGGAATATCGTCCTAATATATATGAGGTCCTGACAAAGGGTGAATCAACCTGGGAAAATTTCAGGAAGTGGTTTGCAAAATATACGAAAATGGAGATTGATACTGAGAAGAGTATCGCTTCAGGTATCAATCAGGAAGGCAAGATGGAATATGTCGATTCAGTCTTGGTTGAGAAGAGTATTCTGCTTGACTATTTTGGAAAGGTGAACGGTGAAGACAGTGACTTTGTAGTCATTCTTCCTTCTCCTGCACTTTTCAAAGAAATGTACGATTCAATAAGCGGTTTCTTTGAATACGGTTCACAGATTGAATCAAGAGACTCCCTTCAGGAATACTGGACCTTCAGAGCAATGATGACCGACATGTTCTTCAACATGAATCCGGTTATCAATGTGGCACCGAATGATTCAGTGGTTTCAACACGCTTCTCAATCAGAGAGCGTCGCACTGAACCTGTTCCGTATCATGTCTATTACAAACCCAAAGATGCAGGTGGTCTGTTTGCAAACATCATTGATACAATCAGGTGCAGTAACGGTTCCATATATGTTGTTGATCAGTGGCCTTTTGAAGACAGCCTGACTTTCCGCCGTCCGATCAAGCTCGAAGCTGAGAATCAGCGTTATGACAGTAAAGTGGTTTTACAGGACAAACGTATTATTTCTTCAAATGTTTCTGTAATGGATGTCACTGTAACCGGTAAGAATGATTGGTCAATCACATATTACATGCAAGACAATTTGAAGGGTTGGTACAACGTGAAGATTGTCTTCTATGCTCAGAATATGACCGCTGCCTCCAAACCTTATAGTGTGGCACCTACCGTTTCATACAGGCCTGACAAAGAACTTGTGGAACTTTTTAATAGCATACAATATGTGAATATCCGTGGTAGACTTGTTCCAACCCTTGTGCCATTTGATGTTTGTACCAACAATCAGAAGATAGACACTTTGACCGTGGGTCCTGTCAATTTTGGGACATGCAACTATATGACAAACAGCAACCGGGTTGAAATCGCTTTAAAGTGCGGTGCGAGCCTTAAACCAAACCCAGATGATTATAGTTGGAAAATAGGTATTGACTGCATAATTTTGGAGCCTGCCAGTGAGCCCGCTGTAAGTGAATGATAAAATAAAAGAAAAGATATATGAAAACATCTATTTTTAGCAGGCTTCTGCCATTGGGACTCTTCAGCATTGTGCTGGCAGTTTCAACTCCGGCTTATTCGCAGAACGAGGCCGATGAAAATTCAGTTGTTGTTTCAGGTGTCGTAAGGGACGCAGCTTTGGGTACTCCCATGGCAGGTGTCAGAATTACAGCATATAACAACTCTCTGCATTCAGCCATGTCACATCAGGACGGTTCTTTTACAATTAAAGTTCCTGATTATGTTTCTTCACTGACGTTTGCCGTTGACGGATGCAACACGGTTGTGTGCGCCATAGGTGGCAAAACTGACAATCTTGATGTGAAGATGTATTCCGATGCTTTTTCGGAAATTTATTCAAGCAGTACCGCAGCTTCAAATGTCGCATCGGCCAACATTTCAGCAAACAATGCCGATCTTTCAATTGACCAGCAGATACAGCGTTCACTGCAGGGAAACGTTTTTTCTACAATGCGCAGCGGACAACTTGCTATAGGAGCTGCACTTCAGATTGACGGTATCAGTTCTTTGAATATCTCTTCGCAGCCTCTGGTAGTACTTGACGGTGTCATTCTTGACATGGGTTATGACAACCAGACCATGCATGACGGGTTCTACAGCAATCTTCTTGCCAATATTCCCGTTGAGGACATTGCTTCTGTCAAGGTGCTCAAGAACGGTGTCGGCATATATGGTGCCAAGGGTGCCAACGGTGTCATTCTGATTAACACCAACCGTAACCGCAGCATGGCTACCAAGATTGATGTGAATCTGTCGGGAAATTTCCAGACCATGCCAAAGTTCCCATCAATGATGGATGCTTCACAGTATAGGACATACGCTTCAGAACTTCTTGGAACCGTAGGAACCAACCTCAACAAGTTCATGTTCCTTGATTCGGATTCCAAAGTGTATTATAACATGTATCACCAGGAAACAGATTGGACCGATGTGGCTTATCGCAGTGCTTTTGTCCAGAACTACAATGTCAATGTTCAGGGCGGTGATGATATAGCCAATTACAATCTTTCTGTTGGATATGCCCTTGGCGACGGTGTTCTTGAAGAGAGTGACTATTCGCGTTTCAGTCTTCGTCTGAATTCCGACATTGATCTTTCTGACAAGTTGAAGCTGCGTTTTGACGCTTCATACAGTGACATTACTCGTGACCTGCGTGACGATGGTGCCAATGACGACATTGACAACAGCATTATCAGTTCTCCAGGATTCCTTGCACTTGCAAAGTCGCCTTTCCTTTCTCCATACGCATTCGATTATGAGGGAAGGGTATCACACTACCTTGCCAACGAAGATGATTATCTTGCCGATGTACTTGGTGACGAGGTTGCCCTATCCAATCCGCTTGCAATACTTGAATATGGCGACGGACTTAACAAGAACTATTTCGGAAGCCGTTTCATCAGCCTGTCAATGACTCCGAAGTGGCTTATCAACCGTTACTGGTCTTTGAGCGAGCATTTCTCTTATACTCTTGCCAATGCTGACGAAAACTACTATTTCCCTCTTGGAGGAACTCCAAGTTATCAGATTGACGGTATAGGACTTGTTGAGAACAGGGCTGCAGCAATGAACGCCAAGCAGGACGGTTTTATGAGCAACACCTATGTTGATTACAGCCGTCGTTTCGGTAAACATGATGTAGATTTCCAGGCTGGTGTACGTTATATCAACAACGCATTGTATCAGACCTCAATGACCGGTTATAATTCGGGTAATGACAAGACTCCTAACATGAGCAGTTCCCTCAAGTACAAGAAGACTGAAGGTGTTGACATGAAGGACATAGGCATAACCTGGTGGGCTCAGGGCAATTATAATCTTGCCGAAAAGTATTATCTTTCAGCAAGTTTGGGCCTTTCAGCCTCTTCAAGATTCGGTGACGAGATGTCTGGAGCAATGAACATGTTCGGCACTCCTTGGGGACTCTTCCCGTCAGTCAGTGGGGCATGGGTGGTTTCAAACGAAGACTGGTTCAATGTTGACTTTGTCGATTACCTGAAACTGAATGCCGGCTTTGACATTACCGGTAATGACAATTTTGACGCATCGGCATCAAAGACTTATTTCTCGCCTGTCAAGGTCCTGCAGATTAACGGTACTACACTTGCCAATATAGGAAACAAGTCGTTGCAGTGGGAGACCACAAAGAAATTCACTGCCGGACTCAGCATGGTCCTTTTTGATAACCGTTTGAGTTTGAATGCTAATGTGTTCAAGAGCAATACTGATAATCTTCTGTCAGTCAGTGAACTTTCATATCTGTCAGGCCTTCGTGAAACCTGGACTAATGACGGTTCACTTGAAAACACCGGTTTCGATGCAGGCTTCGGTGTAAAGATTATGAACTCCGATCTTGTAAAGTGGGAAGCCGGTGCAACTGTAGGTCACTATAAGAACAAAATCACCTCTCTGCCACAGAATTGTATAGACAACACCTATTATGGTGCTACCGTAAGAACTATGGTCGGAGGCCCGGTTGGTCAGTTCTATGGTTACAGGACCAACGGAGTCTTTTCAACTGCTAAGCAGGCTGAGGACTCCGGTCTGTATTTCATTGACGAAACCGGTAAGGAAGTTCACTTTGAGGCTGGCGACGTGATATTCAATGACAAGGATGGCCTCAAGGTCATAGATGAAAACGATATGGAGATAATAGGTGACCCGAATCCGGACCTTTACGGCCGTCTGTTCACCAATTTGAACATCAAGAACTTCACTCTCAGTGCAACTATGACATTCTCTGTTGGAGGTGACGTTTACAATTATCAGCGCATGCTGCTTGAAAGCGGTTCGCGTTTCATGAACCAGACCGTTGCTATCTGCAACCGCTGGACAGCCGAAGGTCAGGTGACTGACATTCCAAAGTCAGTATATCAGGATCCTCATGGAAATTCACGTTTCAGTGACCGTTGGATAGAGGACGGTTCGTATCTGAGACTGCAGAATGTGACATTGGGTTATAAGATTCCAATCACCAACCAGCATATCAATCAATATCTGCAGGGACTGACTGTTTGGGGTTCTGTAAACAATCTGTTCACAATCACGAATTATTTGGGCTCCGACCCTGAATTCTCATGCAGCAACAATGTTCTGACTCGTGGTATTGACCGTGGACTTGTTCCGCAGACTACCAATTTCTCATTAGGTCTGAAGATTAATCTCTAATTCTCAGGAATCATGAAACTGAAAACAATAATTACAGCCGTTGCCGCAATTGCGGTTGCCGGAATAGTCACTTCATGCGAGGACATGCTGAAGGTGGACTCTAAAATGGTCATGTATGACTATGAGAACAATATTGACAACCCTTCTGACACGGTTTATTCCGTTATGGGTATTGTCAGCGGACTGCAGAAAATAGCAGACCGGACAGTTCTTATCAACGAATTGCGAGGTGACCTTGTCAGATTGACTGACAAGGCAGCAAAGAAGTTGTCAGACATATACAATTACAGATTCGATCAGTTGGACGATAACAACAATCTGGCCAATGCTGCCGATTATTATGCCATTATTAACAACTGCAATTTCTATCTGGCAAAAGCCGATACCGCCAAAGTGCGTAATGGCAAGTATGTCTTCCTTGACGAGTATGTAGCTGTTCTGTCATATAGAGCCTGGACCTATTTGCAGCTTGCGCAGGTTTATGGTAAAGTCAAATTTGTAAACAAGCCAATTCTGAGTTCTGACGTATCAGCAAACCAGTTCGAAGAAATGGATATCAAACAGCTTGCAGATACATTGCTGCAGGATTTCGAAGACAGATTCCTTAACGTTCCTCTTCCAGACTACGGAAGTCTTGGCGGTGAGACCAGTGGTGACGGTACCGAAACTTCAACTCATGAGACAAGAGACATGTTCATACCTGTCAGAGTCATTATGGGCGACTTGTATCTTTGGGCCGAAGACTATGTAAATGCAGCAAAGATGTACTTTGACTATCTTTACAATGTGAAGGGAAGCGAGCGTCCCACCACAACTGCCAACGTTTCATGGTTTGAAACCAAGTTCATTGATCTTGCTGACAATGACGATTCTTATTCCGGATTGTTCGGCAATAACATGAAATCGGACAATTTCATAGCCTATATACCTATGGAGTATGACGATTACAACGGCACTGTCAGTGAACTTCCCATTATCTTCAATTCTGATAAGAAGAAGAACAATAACTGGTATCAGTTGTCTTATTCAAAGTATCTGGCATGGTTGAGCAGTGAGAAGTACAACTACTGCTATCATACTTTTGACAAACAGTCTCAGAATGTCAAGCAGAAGGCTGTATATCCGAACAAACTTGACCAGGCCAACATACTGCGTCGTGGTGACCTGCGTTTGCAGTCGGTACTGAAAATAAAGAACGTTGATGTTGACGATGAAGTGGCCAATGTCAGCAACGAGCAGCAGACTCTTGCAAAAATTAATGCTGAAAAAATTAGCATATATAGAAATGATGTAATATATTTGAGGCTTGCTGAAGCGTTGAACCGTTGTGGATTGCCACAGACAGCATTTGCCATTTTGAAATATGGCCTCAGTTATGACGTTGTGAATGATGAGTCATATATTGATGTTGATGAAATGGTGAAAGCATATAATCTTGGCCTGGGAAGCATTTTTGATATCAGTTCAGCGTCTTTCAGAAAAGGACAGCTTACAGCAAAGGATGACAGCCGTACGTTTAGTGATTTGAGTTATTCAATGTATTATTCATATTATGCATCGACCGATTTGTACAACACCATTGGAATACATTCCAGAGGTTGTGGTGATGCGTCATATGATACCACCTATGTCATTCCAGCATTGCCTACGCTTACTGATTCAATACGTAAGGTCGAAGAATTCATCATTGATGAAATGGCTCTTGAAACCTGCTTTGAAGGATACCGTTTCGGCGACCTTATGCGTATTTCAATGCACCGTGCAGCGGAGGATGGCGGATTTGCCGACAATGCTTTCCTTGCCGAAAGAGTTGCTGCAAGAGAATCGGCCGATGGTACATATTCATCATCTCCGTTGTATTATGAGTTGCTTGGTGACGGTACATCATACAATGAAAAGTGGTTCCTTGAGTTGAAATGATTTTAATACGTCTTATCTGCAAGGGGTTTTACCGTTCTTTGCAGATAAGACGGTTAAATATGATTTGTGAGATACTTTTTTATTAACCCTATTTATTAATTAAATTTTTCTATTATGAAGAAAAACTTACTATTTGCTAGCCTTCTTCTGGTGGCTTCTGCGGCTTATGCCCAAGAAGAGCCTCAGTTGGTCAGAAGCGCTTCTGATCCGAAGGTAATCTTTGAGCAGACTTTTGAGCCTGCTGCAGGCGCAGAGCAGTTTGATTATGAAACTTGGAGCACTACTCCAGTTGATTCAATCAAGAAGGTTCGTTTTTACAATGTAGTTGGTCCCGAAAGCACCAATGACGGTAATTTCAATGACGGTCGTTACATAAGCGATCCTGTGAAATGGAATGTGAATAATTATGTTGAAAGAGACTCTTCCATTCTTATGTACAATGGTGTGGTGGCCACCGATGATAAAGGTGAACTTGCTAACAATGCATTCCGTGATGATGTATATGCGATTGTTAAAGATGGCGATGGTGAAGAACAAAGAAAACGCGCTGAAGCTTTCGAAGCATTCGGAGAAGATGGCGGAGATTTTTATTTCCACTATAAGACAGGTGATACTGTATACACAAGTGTAAGTGACTATGGCTCATACCACTCAGATAAGTCTGTAGCCAATTATCGTCGTAATCTGATGGTTCGTGGTCTTGATATTAATGAGAATTCATCATATCGTCTGACTTTGTATGTCAAGACCAAGAAAATGGGTTCAACATATCCAAGATTCTATGCTGACTTGATGCGTGGATATTTCCATTCGGAAAAGCCTTTCTCAATGACTCCGTATGCTGAGAAAAAGTTTGATTATAGTACTTGGAGTATGAAAGACGGCTGGTCGGCAAAATCTTTCGCATTTGGCACAAAGGCTGAAAGTGATGAAGAGGGTTTCGAACTGGAAAACGATACCTGGCAGAAGGTGACCATGATGAGTTACTACATTAACGACTCAATTGCCCAGAAGTTCGTTTCTATTGACGGTTACTGGTGGAGCAGTGACTGGACATGGAACGTTATTGAAGGTGAAGACACTTTGGATTACCACTACGTAATTCAGCCTGACAAGTATTTCGTAAGACTGAGTTTCGCTTCTGATGCTACCGATTTTTGCGTTGATAACATTTCACTGACAAAGTCATACATTGGTGGTGCTGAATTTGCAGGTACCGGTCTGCGTATTGACTTCGGATATGAAACCAATCTTGGCGAACTTGCCCAGGCTGCAAAGGATAAGAATAAAATCGATGCTGTAGAACTTCCGGGTGATTACTTCATAGTTTGGGGTAAGGATAAAACAGACCACACCTGGTATCCGATTCCAATCAAGTCGGCTGAATATCATGGTGATGGTTATATGTACATGTGGACAAAGGGATTTGATGTTGGTGGAATGATTTATCCTGATGAATTCGAAAACTATGATTCTGTACTTGTATCTTTCATCAACCCGGTTGAAGACAAGAACTTGGCCCTTTATTACAATGGTGATCTTTATCCAATGTCAGAAGACACTCTTTGGGTAAAGGAAGGCAAGTATGTTCCAAATTTCGTAAACGAAATTGCCAGACCTAATTCAAGGTGTATGGATGGTGTGTATTCAATGTATGAACTGCCTCCAGTTCTTCAGGAAGGTATAACTGCCGAACTCGGTTCTTTCCAGCTTCCTGACACCACTAGAACAATGACGTTCCAGATTTCTCGCTTGTGCGAATTTGATGGCGATCCTGACGGAGAATTGGCTCAGATTCATGTCATGAAGGGTGGAGTCAGCGAATTCTGGCCTGCAATAGCTGCCACTGATTCAACTATTACATTCCAGCGCCCGGCTATATATACCACTGCTCTTGCTGGAGACTATCAGTTCAATTTCATTCACCTGAAGGGTGCTCAGACTGCTGAAGCTAACCCTTATGTAGAAAGCTATTCATTTGGTCCTGCTGTTGTTGACGCAGGTGTAGTTGGATGGTATGTATTTGACAAGATGGCTACTGATGCTGCTGCAAAGATGACAATTGACATTGACGGTTTCTCACTTGAAAAGTGTGCCGTTCAGGTTGTCAAGATGGCTGCTGACGGTCTGCGTACAAGAGGTCTGACATTCGGTATCCTTAACCAGAAAACTGGTGTAGGTGAAAAGCCGTCTGCAACCAATTGCGCAAAGCTTATCTACACATTTAATATTCAGGCAGCTGGAAACTATGACTTTGAAGCACAGTTCGCACGTTGGGGTGGCTCTAACAGACCTCTTTACATGACTCTTTACCAGGTTGGTCAGAGCGAAGCAATAGAGGCTGCATTTAAGAACGAACACAGTGGAAATGGCGAGCGTTATAATGTCGGCAACAAGGTTGAATATGTTGATACTATCAAGTTCACTACAGCAATAGCAGCAGCGGGTCAGTATCAGCTTGTTCTGTCCCAGCCTGAGTCACCTGAAACCAGTAATGGTAGTGCCCAGAGAGACGGTTTCATCCTGTTCACTCTTGGTGTCAAGACTTCTGAAGCTGCCGTTCCTTCATACATCTCATATCCTTACATGAGTCAGTTCGACTTCGATAAGAATATGCTTGATAAGGTAATCCAGTTCGCAGAAAAGGATGCTGACAATGAGGCTCAGTATAAGGGTGGCGCATACGAAGAAGGAGTTCGGATTTTCGCAAAGTATGCAAAATTCAATTCAGACCAGAATGAAACAGCTCCAAGCGTATGGAATGCTGTTATCGATTCTCTGCAGAAGGCCACTACCAACATCAACGCACGTGTTGCAGTGGTAGATGCATTCTGGAAAGCTTACGATCAGTCAGTTGACTCTCTGGGTAAGGTTGACGCTCTGTCTACAAGAACTGGAGTCAATTATAAGGGCATTGCTACTTACAGTGTTGCCAAGTCACGTGTTGACGACTACGAGTCATTTGCCGCATCTGGTGCAACTGACGATTCAATTAAGGCTCTTACCACTACATTCGGTAACGACCTGAAGAGCATAGCTGACCAGATTTCAAAGATTGACGCTTATCTTCAGCAGCTTGCTAAGACCAAGGCTTATGTTGACGCAGCAGAAAGACCTGCATATGCTGAGTATTCTTCAATGAAGGAATATTACGAAGCCAACTGTGATTTCGATTACATTGCCGCACCTGCTGATACAACTGTCAGCAAGACAACTGCTATGGCTGAAGCCACTAAGAGCTATGCTGCTAAGGTTTCTACAGATAATGCACTCCTTGCCCGTAACAAACAGCTTGCAAGTGCAGCTCAGTCTCTTGGCGTTAATTTCGGAGAGAATGCTGATGCTATTGAAGCTCGTCTGAAGGAAGTTGCAGATGACGATGATCTTGCTGAAATTTACAAGACTGCCATCAAGATTGCTCTTTATAAAGCAACTGCTCCTAAGGATATTGACCTGCAGGGCTTCATTAAGAACTTCAACCTGTATGCTACTGTAACAGGTGTTGATGATCGCTCAGACAAGCAGATTGCTGGTATGCAAGCTAATGCAGGAAACTTCAAATCACGTGGTGCCAACGGTGAAAATATCCTGAAAGGCTGGCACGGTTGGAATAATGCTGCTGTTTGGCTCCTGCCAATTGACGTAGAAGAAGATGACGTGTTCCCAGGTTGGACTGTAAAGGCATTCGAAGGCGGTAACAACATTAACACTCTGACCTCCGAAAGTGAAGGCTATCAGGCATTCAAGGATGAATTGCAGTTGTTTGACGCTGTTCTTGCAATGGACTGGAACGGTAAGGCTAGTTTGAACCAGAAGCTCAATGACCTGCCTGTTGGTCTGTACAAGATTGGTGCTGAATTCAACAATGGTAATGCTTCTTCCAAGTTCGAGACCAAGTCACTGATTGACGGTGTTGCAGATTCTTTGCTGACCACCAGCATTCCTACTGGTAAGGCTACTGTAATGACCGATACCATCAAGGCTGAAGACGGTGTAATTGATCTTACTCTTACACTGCAGTCAGGCAACAACTGGTCACAGGCTGACAACTTCAAGCTGATTTATCTTGGTAAGGACGGCAAGTTCAACTATGCTGATGAGATTACAGCACTTGAGGGTGAACTCGAAGCAAAGCTTGGTACGTTGACATTTGTTGGTGGAATTGAAGGAGTAGCCGAGTATGAATACTGGACTCTTGGCGGTTTCAGAACATTCAATCCTCAGAATGGTCAGACAGTTATTGCGGTAGATCAGTTTGGTAACAGCCAGAAGATGATATTCGAATAATTGATATTTGACTTAACCTAATTATTGGCGGGGCCCCATTTGGGTGCCCCGCCAATTTGTTTTTACCGAAAAAAGCCGATATCTTTGGCGGTGATAACAGATGCGTGTTCAATTACTAACTTTATCATAATCATTTCTATGAAATCCAGATTTATTCTTATGACAGCAGCCCTTCTGGGCAGCGCTCTGGCTACAGCACAGAACCCGATAATCAGAGACCAGTTCTCGGCAGACCCATCGGCTCTTGTAGTAGGTGACCGCGTTTACGTTTTCCCGTCACATGACATAAAGGCTCCGGCAGACTACGCCCGCAAGGACTGGTTCTGCATGGCTGACTATCACGTGTTCTCAAGTGACAATCTGACTGACTGGACCGACCACGGTATGATTGTTGACCAGTGGTCTGCACCTTGGGTAAACGAAAAGGGCTATTCCATGTGGGCTCCTGACTGCAAGGAACATAACGGCAAGTATTATTTCTTCTTCCCTGCAGGTGCAAAACCGCAGCCCGGTCAGCGCTTTGGTGGCGGTAACCGTGTTGGTGTGGCCATTGCTGACAATCCGGAAGGTCCGTACATTCCACAGGAGACTCCGCTTGAAGGTGTAGGTGGCATTGACCCGTGCATCTTTGTTGATGATGACGGTCAGGGTTATCTTGTCATGCCGGGCATTACAATCACCAAGATGAACGATGACTGGCTGTCAGTATCGACCGATCCGGCCGACCGTCACCGCGTTGAGGAAGTTCCTACCAAGGGTCTTGTTGAAGGTCCGTATCTGTTCAAGCACAACGGCAAGTACTACATGACTTTCCCGTGGGCCCGTGATGTGGAAGAGGTCCTTGCATATTGCATGGCCGACAATATTTTCGGCCCGTACAAGTTCATGGGTGTCTTCTTCGAGGAGCATGCCAACAAGTGCTGGACAAACCATCATTCCATCATTGAGTACAAGGGACAGACTTATCTGTTCTATCATCACAATGAGTTCTCACCTGAATTCGACAAGAACCGTTCAGTCTGCGCTGACTCTATCTTCTTTGAAGAAGACGGTACAATCCGCATGGTCAAGCCTACCCTTCGCGGTATTGGCGTGACACAGTCAGACAGCAAGATACAGCTTGACCGTTACAGTGCTCTCAGCAACAGCGGTGACTCAATCGCTTATCTGGAACCCAGCAACTATTTTGCAGGCTGGAAGACAGTGTTCTTTGAGGAGGGTGCATGGGCACAGTACAACACTGTGAACTTCAAGAAGGCTCCAAAGAGCGTTACCGTAAAGATTGTTCCTCCAAGTGCAGGTACTCTTGAAATTCTGCAGGATGACAAGGTGATTGCTTCTGTCAATGTTCCGGCTGACCGTCAGGTCATCGAAGCAAAGGCCAAGGTAAGCGGCGCTTCAAAGGGCATACATCATTTGAAGGTACGCATGGCAACCCAGGGCAAGATTCAGGTTGACTGGCTGTCATTCGAATAACTGACAATACATACTTGGCAGGAATGAAACTGTTCAAGCTGTTTTCGGCATGTCTGCTTGCCGTATTGGCATGCAGCCCGGTTATGTCAAAGGGAAAGACCACGCAGTGTGTCAATCCCTTGACATATACTGATATTCCTGACAATGACTGGATACGCGTGGGCAATGACTATTACATGGTAAGCACTACCATGTATTTCTGCCCGGGCGCTCCTATCATGCATTCCAGGGATCTGGTCCATTGGGAAATAATAAGCTATGTCTATGATGTTCTCAATGACGATGACATATACAATCTGCGTGGTGGCAGGAACGCATACGGCAAAGGCCAGTGGGCTACATCGCTGCGTTATGTTGACGGAACGTTCTATGCTCTGTTCATTGCCAATGACCAGTCAAAGACATACATTTACCGTACCGACAACATTTACAGCAGCAATTGGGAGCGCTCTGTCATAGACCGTCCGTTCCACGATGCTTCCATGCTGTTTGAAGACGGACATCTGTATGTAGTATGGGGCAACGGAGAACTTCGTATAATTGAACTGGAACCCGACGGCTCAGCCATAAAGGAGGGCGCTCAGGAACAGATTCTCATTGATTCACCGCGCCAGGGCTTCAATCTTCGTGCCGAAGGTGCCCATATCTATCATATTGGTGACTATTACTACATTCTTGAAATTGACTGGCCGAGTGGGGGCGTGCGTACTGAAACCTGCTGGCGTTCAAAGCAGCTGTTCGGCCCTTACGAAAGCAAGGTCATTCTGAGCGCAGCGTTTGACGGACGTGGAGACGGCGTGGCTCAGGGCGGCATAATTGAGACTCAGAACGGAGACTGGTATGCCATTATGTTCCAGGATCATGGAGCTGTAGGCCGTATTCCGACGTTGCAACCTGTTACCTGGACTGACGGTTGGCCCATACTTGGTGACAACACCGTGCCACTCAAGGAATTCACAGTCAATTTGCCTGAAAGCGGCAAGAACCGCACTTGGGCAAACGATGAGTTCAAATACCGCAAGAACAGTCTTGACCTGGTATGGCAGTGGAACCACAAACCCGATGACAGTGCATGGTCAGTTACCGAGCGCAAGGGCTGGTTGCGTCTGAAGACCGGTCAGATTGCCACCAACGTAATGGATGCACGCAATACTCTTACCCAACGTACTGTAGGACCGCGCTGCTACAGCGAGGTGCTGCTTGACGCATCGGGAATGAAAGCAGGTGACCGTGCCGGTATCGTGGCTTTCCAGAGCAATTACTGCACCATTGGTGTTGAGGCCGATGCCGAAGGCACCAAGAGCCTTGTGGCCATGACTCACCGCAATATGGGACGCCGTTTCGGCCGCCAGGACCAGACACCTCAGAGTCCGGACACTGAAGTTCTCAGATTGCCTTTGTCTCAGGATAAGGTATGGCTTAGAATAAAGTATGTCTTCACTCCCCAGCCTGACGATACCGCCGGTGCAGACCAGGCCTTTATGAGTTATTCTCTTGACGGCAAGAACTGGGTCGATGTCGATGCCATGCTTCAGATGAGTTTCTCACTTGACTACTTTACCGGCTATCGTACCGGACTGTACAGCTATGCAACCCGGCAGGCTGGCGGTTGGGCCGATTTTGACTATTTCCATCAGGCAGAATATTGATGCCAGTTGAATCAAAGATTGCATCGGGCCGTATGATCTATGTAGGTCCGTTGCAATTTTTGGTTTCAGATTATCCGTTCGTTTTTAACCTTTTTCAATTGAATATATAATAATGTCGAAGCGTGACCCGAAGGACAGCATGAATAGCCAGGCAACTCTTTCAGTGAGCGATGATTCCATTGCCCAGATGCTGTGTGACGACAGTCGCGTGGAGCAGGCGGTGCGCCTGATTATGAAGAAATACGGCGAACAGCTGTATTGGCATATAAGACGCATGGTGGTGGCGCATGACGATGCCCAGGATGTGCTGCAGGAAACAATGATTAATGTGTACAAGTATCGTAGCACGTATTCGAATGAGTTTCCGCTTTCATCTTGGATCTATAAGATAGCCACGAACGAAAGTCTCAAGCTGCTGAAGAGCAAGTCAGTGGGGATGGTTTCGGTTGATGATTTGGGCGATGCTCTAAAGGAAACGGTTCGTGATGAAGCCGGTCCTGATGCTGACGAGACGCTGGTGCTTCTGCAGGAGGCCATAGCGCTTCTTCCAACAAAGCAGAAAATGGTGTTCAACCTTCGTTATTATGATGAGAAGAGCTACGAGGAGATTCACCAGATAGTTGGCGACAGCGTCAATACGCTTAAAACCAATTATCATTACGCAGTAGAAAAGATTAAGAATTATATAACAGAACATCAGCTATGAAAGAGTTCGATCTGGATTCATTGAGCCGCGAAATGCCGTACAAAATGCCCGAGCATTTCATGGATGAAATGACTGAGAGAGTCATTTCCCAGATAAGCCGCGAGCGTAAACGTCATAGCGAGCACCGTCTTTATGCGTGGTTCGCCGGCGCCGCAAGCGTTGCTGCCGTGGCAGTTCTTCTGCTCCATCCGTTTGGAGGCAGTTTGAATGTGCCTGACTATGACTCAATCTCACAGTGTGCAAGCATTGATGAAGTATTCCAAAACATGTCAAGTGATGAACTTGGCCTGTATTCAATGATGACCAATTATTACGGAGATTGAGCAAATGAAGAAACTTCCTTCAATATTGTGCTATCTTATGCTCGCCATGTCTGTGAGTGGCCCTGCTGTGGCCCAGTCTCAGAATGACAGGGATGAGCAGATGATTAACGCGTCTCTGCGTTTTATCAAAGAGAAGGCAACACTCAATAAGAAGGAATATCAGAAGTTTGCAAAGATCTACAGCGACTATAACGAGGAGCTTGCACTGTTGAACAGAGAGCTCAAGCCTGATAATCCTGAGTACATGAAGCGCTGGAACTCCATAAACGGAGATTATACCGGCAAGCTGGAAAAGGAATTGGCCGATACTACGCGCCGTAAGATTGGAATGGCCCAATGGGAACTGAGTCAGAAAATCTTCAGGCAATGGTCACAGCAGAACCGTCAGGAGATGGATGACCAGACCCGCATGTGGATGATTTCCGCTCAGGTCAATCATCCTTTTATGATGATGCAGCCCCAGGTAATGGATGCACGTCGCAGACAGATGGAAAATATGGAACAGTTTTCAGAACAGCAGCGTCAGTGGATGGAGAATTTCAGGCGTTACTGGAATCTTCCTGACTCTGTTCCCAATCATGATACCCTTCGTTCTATGATGCAGAATCACATGCCTGTAGGACCTCAGGGCATGATTCCTTCGTGGCAAGGTGGACACGGGTACGTTCCGAGACCTTTCTTTGGCCATGGCCCTGCTCAAAATGGTTCTCGTGCTTTCAATCCAATGTTTCATCAGTCACCTGTCCCAGGTGGACATTGGCCCACGGTACCGCAATCGTTACCGTCTCCTTCCAGTCCTAACCATTCACAGAACAATAAGTAAAACAAGCAGCATTCGTGTTGCTTGTTTTGCTTTTAGCTGAGTCACGCATAGGTTGGCCCGGTGTGACTCGCCCTTTTGCCGAGTCACGCGAGGGTGGGGGCGGTGTGACTGGAAACAATGAAGGCCCGAAAGAATCGGGCCTTCATTTATGATATTGTTCGTCAGATTAATATCTGTCTTCAGGCTTTTCGCCTGCGTAGACACTCTTAGGAACAATTTCTATGAATGCGAACGGTACGTCAGCGCTTGCCATATCTGCTACCTGTCTCAAGCGGAGGTAGTAATCGTTGTTCGGGCTCATGTAATTGTTGCAGACAATCTTTCTGTTACAAGCCTGATCATCGCGAAGTACGGTTCCGTTTGCTGCGTATGATGACATTGCCTTCATGTATCCGCGGTTACGCATAGACTTTTCAAGCAATTCAATTGCCTCTTCATCTGCAAGATCGCTGTCCTTGATGTTACCGATTCTTGCATCGGTTCCTTTAATACGAAGATCTACAGGTATACCACATGCGGTCCAAGCCTTGTTGTTGCCGTGATAGTCACCCTCGCAGAAATAGAACTGTACAATACCGCGCGGGTTCTTGTTCATTGCATAACCATCCATTGAGTTTTCCCAAATACGTATTTCATAGATACCTTCACTTGGTACTGGCGGCAGTTTGATGGCAAGGTCATAAAGTCCTCGTATTGTCATTTCATAGCCCATGAATGTACCGTAGGTCTTGTTGGCATAACGAATCCAGAATTCGGTGTTGCCGTTCAGAGCTTCAAAGTTTTCGCAATAACCTCTCAGGAATCCTACTGTATAGTGGCTGAGGTTTCCATCGTCCCAACGGTGTGTGGCTCCGCTGTTTGTGAAGTCAGGTGACAGCGAATTTGCCATAACGCGGATTCTGGTGTTCAGGACTTTGGTCCTGGTATAGTCGTCATATTTGAGAACTCCATTTATGAAATGATAATATCCGTTACGTGCATTGTTGTCATATGCACCATACTCTTCAGCTCTGTGGTCACTCTTTTCCATTGTCTGGTTGTTTACTCTGATACCAGGTGCAAAGAGTCCGTCAGTAGCGGTGCCCTTGCGGTTGATATAGACTTCACCAGGTGTGCCGTCTTTTGAATAAGGTGTGCTTATTCTCATGAGTGAGTGGGGCAACAGGGTCTCATAGAAATCTTCAACGTCATAATGCTCGAACTCTTTTCTGTTGGTGGCGATAAGAGCATATGATTCTTTTGTATCAGTCGATTCCTCATCTCTCAGGTTCAACTGGTTGTATTTGAGACCATGTCTGAGGATATGGTACGACATCAGTTTGTTCAGAGAATTGGTTCTGTCTGTCGGATCTGCGCTTCCAACACCGTATATCTTGTCGGCCAGTTCCTTCAAGCCTTCAAGGCCGGTTGTCTGAATGTTTTCGCGTGCGAATTCTTCAGCAAGGACGGAGTCACTTACGACAAACAATGTGTATTTCTTGTATCTCTGTGCCGGAATGGTTCCGTTGTCCTTACTGCTTTCACTTGTTTCAGCACCTGTTGCGTATCTGAGCGTGTTAGTTGACCTGCCATGTGCCATGTAATAGTCAAGTGTGGAGTCGTATGAAACGCCAGGATAGGCTTCGTCCTTGAACTGGTCAAGAGTATCGCTCAATCCGGTTGCTACAAGAGCCTCGTAGAATATGCTTGCATGCGGATTCTCCTTGAGAAGTCCAGGCACAAATGCGTTACTGGGCCTGAGTACATCAGATATTATGTGTACAACACCGTTCTGGACAGAGTCATCGGGCTCTATGATTTCTGACATGCGGTTAATCTTGAAGACAGCTTTTATTATAGTGTCTCCTGTAACTTTATCTGTGGTCGTATCTGCGTATGAGAAATAGGAGAGGTAACGGTCCAACATGTTAGGATACTGGAAAACACCGTCTCCTGCGAACTGTGAGCAGTAGAAAGTCTTTTTACAAAGGTGGGTACATGCAATTGAGTCTATGATTTCGTCAGGCAGGGACTCAACACTTTCAAAGAAGCTTGCATTTGCGGGATCTTCTGTAGCTCTCAACTCAAGATATCTGTCAAATGCGGCATTATCCGGAGCAAAACAGGTGTAGCCACCATATGTTTTGAGCTCAGTCCAAAGGTTTGCCTTTTTCAATACGTAAACAAAGTCGCTGAAATTGCCGCCAAATTCCTCTTTTTCCAGGAATGAAGCAATGGTCTCTCCGGAATTGATGTAATAAGTGCCGGGGTGCTGTTCGCTCCAAAGGTCGCTACACGATGTTTGTGTGAAGACTGCTGCAAGCATGAGACCTGTAGCAGGCAGGGCACTAAGCGCTTTCTTAAGGTTGAATCTCTTCATTTTAATTGGTTATTTTTTGATTATTATTTGTCAATTGTTGCTGTACTACACGTACTTAAGCGCGTAAAGTTAAGAACATTTTTCCATTTTATAACATAATATTAAGAAATAATTACAAAAAAAATGGGCCCTACGCTTAAACGTAAGGCCCTATTATTTGGCGCTGTAAAATAAATTTACCAACTCATCCTGTAGTTGCCGCTCAGGTGCAACAATGCGAACAGATAAATGAGTCCGTCATAATAGACATCATAGTATCCGTCTTCGTACGGCTCCAGAACCTGGTCGAACATGTGGCGTACAAGTTCCTGGCTGTATTGGCCGTCAATCATGAGACTGGTGGTTGCCATGGTGCCTACGAAACCTATGGAGTGACGCAGGTTGGGTTTCCATCGGCCGCCGCCCATGGGACGCTTCGCTTCGTCGCCGTTAAGTTCGAACTGGTCGGGGAATTCCTTTACGCCGTACCGGCCTACAATGGCTTCCTGCATGCGGCTTGCATAGTCTGACTGCCACTCGGCATCCTTGTGGTACCAGGTGAAGTCCATTGCAATGTTCATGGGCACGCGCCATGAGTCATAGTGGAAGACGCTGCCGCGGTTTGGTGTTCCGTCAAACTGGCCCTGGTCGGGGTTGATGCCTGTTACGGGATCGGTAGCGCGGTGCAGGTATGCGCGTGCGCTGTCGGCGAGTTCGCGGTATATGTCTTCACGACCGTCTTTGGCGCTTTCGGCCCATATTTCATAGAATGCGGGCAGGTGGTATGAAGGATCGGTCCACTGGTTTGAACGTGTGTCGGGACAGAAGTTGATAAGCTTCTTCTCCATGTTGATGATGTTGGTCACACCACCTGTGCCATCCTTTGAGAACAGCTGGTTGAGCAGGGTCTGGGCCTCTTCAAGGTAGTTGAATTCTTCGAAGCTTCCCCAACGGCGTGATGCCAGCAGCAGGTCGGTCACGTAATAGAGTTCACCGTCACTGGCGCTACCGCTTGCTGTGCGGCGTCCGTCTGTGCGGCATGACCATGCGAACAGTCCGTGTGAAGGACCGTCTTCGTTATGGCGCATGTAGTAGTTTGACCAGCGCCACAGCTTGTTGAAGAGTTCCGGTTTGTCCATCTGGACGGCAACCATCATGCCGTAAGACATTCCTTCGGTGCGGACGTCGTTGTTCTTGACATCGCTTACATAACCCATGTGGACTGTCTTGCCGTCAATTTCCACGTCGACATCTTTGTATGCTCCACGTTCGGGATTTTCAAAAATCTCTGCGTAAACGTCAGCAATTTTCTTATCTATATCGGCCTGCGGAATTCCAAGTTCCTTGAAATAGTTGCGGTACTTTCCGGTTTCGGCATAGCCTTTTTTTGCAGGTGTCATTTTTTTCTGTCCCTGTGCGTTCTTTGAAGCGCCGCATGATGCCAATGTCCCAGCCATGCAAACTGTTGCCATGAACAGGGCAATTGTCTTGATAGTTTTCATTTTGGTCAGTAAAGTAAGGGTTAGATGTAAGATTTCCACTGCTGATATGCTTCGCTGTATGCAGGCATGTCGCTGGCTTTCGGCTCAATGACACGGATTTTCTGCAGTGAAGCGAAGGCTTCGTTGTGGTCAATGTAAATATGTGCGCCCATACCTGCACCCTTGGCGGCACCTATAGAGCCGTCGGTGTCATACAGTTCGATGGTGGCACCGGTAACACCGGCAAGGGTGTCGCGGAACAGCGGACTCAGGAACATATTTGCGTTGCCGGCATGAATCCTGTTGACAGGCATACCCATGTCTTCCATTATCTCGATGCCGTACTTGAATGAGAATACAATGCCTTCCTGTGCTGCGCGCATAAGGTGCTCGCGTTTGTGGATGTTGAAATTGACTCCGTTGAAGCTGCAGCCGCGTTCCTGATTCTCGAGTACGCGTTCTGCACCGTTACCGAAAGGAAGTACCGATACGCCACCTGCTCCGATAGGTGCCTGGGCGGCAATTTCGTTCATATCGGAATAACTTATGCCTTCAAGCATTACGGTACGTTTCATCCATGCGTTCAGAATACCTGTGCCGTTGATGCAGAGCAGAATGCCAAGGCGGTTGAATCCGGTCTTGTGGTTTACATGAGCAAAGGTGTTGACTCTTGATTTGGGGTCATAGCTGATTTCTCCGTTCACGCCATACACAACGCCCGATGTGCCTGCGGTCGATGCTATTTCACCAGGTTCGAACACGTTCAGTGACAGAGCGTTGTTTGGCTGGTCGCCGGCACGGTATGTGACAGGTGTACCCTGTGCAAGACCGAGTTCTGCTGCGGCCGATGCTGTAAGTCGTCCCTGTTCTGAGAATGTGGGTACAATCTTTGGGATGAATGAGCGTGGAATGCCGTAGAAATCAAGCAGGAAGGTGGCAATGTCTCCGGTCTGGAAGTCCCAGAACATGCCTTCTGACAGGCCTGATATGGTAGTTGAGATTTCTCCTGTGAGACGCATTGCGATGTAGTCTCCAGGCAGCATTATGCGGTCAATCTTTTCAAAAATCTGCGGCTCGTTGCGCTTTACCCATGCAAGTTTTGATGCTGTGAAGTTGCCAGGGGTGTTGAGCAGATGTGTCAGGCACTGTGAACGTCCAAGCTGTGTGAAGGCGTCTTCACCGATGCCGACTGCGCGTGAATCGCACCAGATGATGGCGGGGCGCAGGACCTTCTGGTTCTTGTCAACGCAGACAAGACCGTGCATCTGGTATGATATACCTATAGCGGCTATATCTTTGACATCGATTGCCGATTGCGAAAGAACGTCGGCGGTAGCTTCCTTGAGGTATTTCCACCAGTCATCGGGGTTCTGCTCGGCCCAACCGGGATTGACGGCCTTGATGGGTGCTTCACTTTTTGGTGCAAAGGCTGTTGCCTTGCATGCTCCGCTCTGTGCGTCTACCAGGCTGCACTTCACTGAAGAGCTGCCTATGTCATAACCTAATAGATACATGTTATGTTATATTTAGTGTTTGATATATTTTGTTTCCGATTAGGCAAAAGTATCAATTTTATATGGAATAATATATATAAAAGGAGTAATTTCGCAACCGCAACCCGAATCAAATGAAAATTACTATGAAAAGAAGTCTGACATTAGCCTTTTCTGTAATGTTGTCAATGTCATGCATTGCACAGACAGGCAGTGATTTGAAACTTTGGTATGAGCAGCCGGCAAAGCAGTGGACCGATGCCCTTCCGCTTGGAAACGGTCGTCTGGGTGCCATGGTTTTCGGTACTCCGGAACAAGAGCGCATTCAGATAAATGAAGAGACAATCTGGGGTGGCGGTCCGCACAACAATGTGAACAATAAGGCCAAGGATGGTCTTGATGAGATACGTCAGGCGTTGTTCGAGAATCGTCGCAAGGATGCACAGGCATTGTGTGACGAATACATCAACACTCCGGGACCTCATGGCATGCCTTATCAGACAGCCGGTTCGCTGATGCTTGATTTTGAGGGCTTGGACGGGTATTCCGATTATTATCGCGAACTTGATCTGGAACGTGCCGTAGCAACCACGACATTCAAGGTTGACGGTGTCAGATATACGCGTCAGGCTTTCGTTTCGTTTGCCGATCAGGTGGTGGCGCTGCGCTTTACTGCCGATGCTCCGGGTAAGCTGTCATTCACTGCCCGTTATGACCTGCCATACAAGGAGGACAGGATAACGGCACGCGATGTGCAGCTTTTGAAAGTGGGCGGCACGGAAGTGGGTCTGATGTCCATTTCGGCCAGAGGCGATGACCACGAAGGCATTGAGGGCAAGATACGTTTCATGGACCGTTCGCTCATTGTTCCGCAGGGCGGTGCCATGTCACAGAACGATTACAACATTAAGGTTGATGGAGCCGATGCTGTGACGATATACATATCGGTCGGCACCAATTTCGTGAATTATACCGACGTGAGCGGTGACGAGTGCGCTCAGGCCGAAAAGTGGCTCAAGCCTTTCATGCTGGAAAAGAATCTGGATGCCTTTGACCGGAAGCTTGAAGCCAATGTCGCTGAATTCCAGAAGCAGTTCGGTACCGTTACGCTTGATCTTGGTGAACCGTCGGCCCAGCAGGCCGCTCTGCCTACAGACAAGCGTCTGGCACAGTTTGACAATGTTACCGATCCGCAGTTCGTGGAACTGTATTTCCAGTTCGGCCGTTATCTGCTTATAAGCTGTTCACAGCCGGGAGGTCAGGCCGCCAATCTGCAGGGCATCTGGAATGAGAGCCGTCAGGCTCCGTGGGACGGCAAATATACCACCAACATCAATGTTGAAATGAATTACTGGCCGGCATTCGTGTGCGGCCTTGAAGGGAATTTCGAACCGTTCCTGCAGCTTGCAAAAGACTGCGCCGAGCACGGCCGTGAGACGGCTGCCATGTACGGCTGCCGCGGCTGGACTCTGCATCACAACACTGACATCTGGCGTTCTACCGGTATGGTTGACGGCGCTTATAACGGCATGTGGCCTACCGGTGCCGCATGGTTCTGCCAGGCCATCTGGGATGGTTACCTGTTCAATCAGGACAGAGAATATCTGGAAGAGATTTATCCGCTCATGAAGAGTGCATGCCAGTTCTTCATTGACTTCCTGGTCGAGGAGCCTGTATCGGGTAACGGATATCTTGTGGCCGCCCCTTCGTATTCACCGGAGAACGCGCCTCAGATGGATCCTGAAAACCGCAACATCACGACATCGTTCGGCGTGACAATGGATAACCAGATGCTGGCCGACCTGTTCGGGAACACCATTCAGGCTGCCGCCCTGATGAAGGATGACAAACTGTTCGTTGATACGCTGAAGAACATTCAGAGCCGTCTGGCTCCTATGAAGATAGGCAGCTGGGGGCAGCTGCAGGAGTGGTTCCAGGATTGGGACAACCCCGATGACCATCACCGTCATGTTTCACATCTGTGGGGCATGTTCCCGGGCCGTCAGATTACGGCCGACGGCACTCCGGAACTGTTCAAGGCAGTACGCACCAGTCTGGAGGCGCGCGGCGATGAATCGACCGGCTGGTCAATGGGCTGGAAGGTCTGTCTGTGGGCACGTCTGCTTGACGGTAACCATGCATACAAACTTATTCTTGACCAGCTGAAGCCTGTTGCAGGCGGTCGCGGATTCGGCGGCAGTGGCGGTACTTACACCAATCTGTTCGATGCGCATCCGCCATTCCAGATTGACGGCAACTTCGGCTGCACTGCAGGTATTGCCGAGATGCTGCTCCAGAGCCACACCGGCGTCATAGAGCTTCTGCCGGCTCTGCCTGATGTATGGAAGGACGGCAGCGTGAAGGGTCTGCGCGCACGTGGCGGATTCATTGTTGAGGAACTTTCCTGGAAGGACGGGAAACCGGTCACTGTGAAGATACAGTCCGCGGTCAAAGGTAAACTGACAGTTCGTTGGAATGGGGTTACAAAGACCATGAAGGTACGGAAGGGAAAAACTTATTCAATAACATTCTAAACTTTATTTACACACATTTTTCAGTAATCGTTGAAGATAGCCGGATATGGCTTCTTTGCCGGTTGCTGAATGGATTGCCATTATTTTATCATGATGAGACAGAAAAAGAATCTGCTGTTTGCGGTTGCCCTGACGGGGCTTGTCTGGTGTTCGGGAGTGTCAGCTCAGAAAAAAGGTGATTTCACGTTGAGCGGTTACGGCTTTGTTGATGTACGCAGTTACATGGATACAAGGAAGAGTGTAGCTGGAGCTGACGATTATCTGTACCTGTACCCGTTGAACGAGGCCATGATTAACGGTACCGATGTGAATGACACAAAAGCTGCTTCGATGTTAGGATCGACTGTACGTTTCGGTTTCAATATGACCGGTCCAAAGGTCTTGGGCGCCGATTCGCGTGCCAATGTTGAGTTTGATGTGTTCAACTATAACTCAAATGCATTCTTCCTTTTCCGTCATTGCTACACGGCTTTTGACTGGGAGAATTCATCGGTCACACTTGGCCATACATGGCATCCTATGGGTAAACTGATGCCGGGTGTAGGCAGCATTGCCGTCGGTTCACCATTCAATTCCCTGAACCGTTCGGGCCAGCTGCGTTACGACTACAAGGCAGGTGACGTGACTTTCGAGGCTGCCGGCATTTTCCAGTCGCTGAACAATTCGACCGGACCTCTTGGCAGATCATACGCATACCAGCGCCGTTCAATGATTCCGGAATTGTACGTGGGTCTGGAATGGAACGGAGAGTATCTTTCGCTTGCTGCCGGTGCCGAATGGCAGAAAATCAGTCCTGCCGATTCCATTGCAGGTACCGATGTGAAGAACCGTAACCAGTATGTTGAGAGTGTTGCCGGTATGGCTCAGGCTGTATATAAGAACGGTAAGTTCCAGGCTATGGCCAAGACATATTACGGCCAGAACATGTCACAGCTTGGCATATGCACAGGTTACGGCCTGAAGGCAGGTACTGACGACGAGTGGTCACCTCTGACTGCCAGTTCGTCGTGGGTGTTTGTCGATTACGGATCGGACTTCAAGGTGGGCTGTTTTGCCGGCTACATGAAGAATCTTGGTGCCGATGACAATCTGGATGCTTCAAAGATTTGCGCT
Source organism: Bacteroidaceae bacterium (assembly GCA_024398755.1). Taxonomy (GTDB): domain Bacteria; phylum Bacteroidota; class Bacteroidia; order Bacteroidales; family Bacteroidaceae; genus Colenecus. The sequence continues at coordinate 43,406 of JAKSIQ010000011.1, forward strand.
GCCGGCAGTGATGGACACGGTACAGGCATTGACCGCATGTACCGCATTGCTCCGAATATCAAGTACAAGGCGGGCAACACACAGTTCTGCATTGAGGACGACATTACCGGCGTTTCATACGGCGAAGTTGAAGCCAAGGGTACTGTCAAGGGCGGTGACTTTGTAGTGAACAACCGCATTCTGCTGGCTGTCACCTACCTGTTCAGCCTGTAATTTCGTGCGTTGTACCTGATAACGATGAAAAAGATTCTGTTCCTGCCGCTGCTTCTGTTTGCATCGGCCGCGGTGTGTCAGGCCAAGGGTCCCAAGTCTCCCAAAAAGGAGATAGTGTTTGTGTTTGAGAACGATGCGCACAGCACATTGTCGGGTTATGCGAAGATTGTCACTCTGAAGGACAGTATTCTGGCCGAAACAAAGAACGTGATTACGGCATCGGGTGGCGATTTTTCGGCCGATTTCATGTCACGTTCAACTCTCGGCACCAAGACCGAAGGCGCAGGTATAATTCAGATTATGAACAAGGTGGGCTATGACTACGTTGTTCCCGGCAACCACGATTTTGATTTCGGCGTTCCGGTCATGGAAGATAATTTCAAGTCGCTTGAAGCCGTTACAGTGTGCTGTAATTTTCAGGAAACGGGTGTCGATGAATCTGTCTTTGCAGGTTACTCGATTCGTAAAATCGGTGGCGTGAAGGTGGCTGTTGTCGGAGTGGCTACACCTAAGACCATTTCCAGCCGCAATGCGAAGTTGTTCAGTGACGATGACGGAAACTTGCGGTACACCTTCAATGAAGACCGGTTGGCAGATCTTGTCCAGCAGAATGTGGATGAGGCCCGTAGTGTTGGGAAAGCGGACTATGTGATAGTTCTGTCACACCTTGGCGACAAGAAGAACGGCTCGGTCACGTCGCTGGACCTGATAACCGGCACGTCGGGCATTGACGCCGTTCTTGACGCCCATGCGCATTCCGTCATTCCAGAACGCTTTGTCGAAAATAAGAATGGTGAAGATGTGCTTCTGATGTCGACCGGCCTCAAATTCGCGAACATCGGTCTGCTGACAATAGGTTCCGACGGTTCAGTCAGTTCAAAACTGATACCAACTCAGGATCTTGAGCCCGATGCCGACACTCAGGCTTTCATTGACGCTTTGGAAGCTGCACACGAATAATTGCTTTTTCGGCGTTTTTGCTGGTTGTCAGTCACTGCTGCACCCGCGAAGCCTGGCCTCACCCGAAATTTAGTGGGGGTAAGCGTAAATAGAACGTTAATCTGCATTCGCGAGCTATTATTTCTCCAGCGGTGAGTGATTTGGGCTGTTTTGCTCACGGACTAGCCATTTTCCAGACCGCGGTAAGTGAATACGCC
>JAKSIQ010000012.1 GCA_024398755.1 Bacteroidaceae bacterium
TATTCCTCCATTGACACCTTGTCAGTGAAATCGCCGTCCTTATAGCAGTACTTGCAGTAATCAAAGTTGGCGCTGCCGTCAGCATTGGTGCCGCATACGTCATCGGATGTCATGGGCATACCGCAGCTTTGGCAGAACTGGGGCAGCTGTCCTTCCAGGAAATGCTTCTCTTTAGCGGGAAAAGCGGACTCATAGCGCTCAAAGCCTTCCGGGTCATCATCGGCAGCAAAATAACCTTTCGGAGGGCAGTACGTCCAATCCCTGCCGCCAAGGTAACCGGGAACCAGTTCCTGTGCAAGGAAATAAGGCACCGGATCATCCTTGGGCTCTGCGTGATAATGAATGCCGAGGCTGCTGGCAAGCACGAAACCGGCATTTCCGTAAAAACCGATATTGCCTTCAAAACAAAGCACTCCGATTCCCATTCCGCGGGCCTTTCCCAATGAGAACTTGAGCAATTCAAGGCCGTAACCTTTCCGCTTCCAGTCGGGATGTATGCTTATGGGACCCAATGTCCAGGCTTGCAGGACATCGCCGCTGTCCGATGTGAGCTCTGCGCGGGAATACATTACATGGCCGATAATCCGGCCGCCTAATTCCATCACAAGGTCAAGTTCCGGGATGAAATCCGGATTGCTGCGGTATCTGTTCAGCACGAAATGTTCCAGGCAGCCCGGACGATATACATTCCAGAATGCCTCTCTTGTAAGGTTCTCCACTTCCTGCCAGTCGGCAGGTTCTTCCAATCGGATATTATACTCTCTGATATTTTCCATTTCCTCGAATATATGGTCCGATGACAACGGTCCCGCCGGTTTTATCCTTTTGGAGACAGTGTCGCTGTAATCGGATGGCAGGTATTTGTCTATCAGTTTCATGCTTTCTGTATTGTTATGCGAATATACGGATAATATCTGTATTCCGGGCCATGACCGGAATCAGGGAACAAAAAAATGGTGCAGTCTGACGGTGTCTGCCCAAAAACCAGTAATTTTGTACTTTAATAAAAAAACAGACACAAGTGAAGGTACTCAAATTCGGAGGCTCGTCGGTAGGTTCAAAGGAGAGCATATCCAGTCTGAAGCAGATTGTGGAATCGCAGCAGGACGATGTGATAGTGGTGGTTTCAGCCCTTGGCGGAATCACAGACAAGCTTATTGCGACAGCCGGGATGGCTGCACGCGGCGAGCGTCAGTTCGAGACCGAAGTCACCGCCATGCTTGCCCGCCACGAACAGATGGTGCGCGACGTGGTGGCACCGGAACGTCAGAGCCTGGCACTTGACGGCATTCACGGGCTGTTTGACGAACTGTCGGACATCATGCACGGACTGTTCCTGCTGCGTGACCTGTCACAGCATACTCTGGACACTATAGTAAGTTACGGCGAGCGTCTTTCGTCGCAGATTGTGGCACAGCTCATTGACGGCATTGTGCTGTTCGATTCACGCGATTTCATCAAGACCGGACACCGTCAGGGCGGCCATACCATCGACCGTGACCTGACATACAGCCTTATCGGCAAAGCCTTCGCCAGTCTGCCGCACAGGTCTTTGGCTCCCGGATTCATATCCAGCGATGCTCAGACCGGCGAAACGACGAATCTGGGCCGTGGCGGTTCGGACTATACCGCCGCACTTCTTGCCGCTGCACTTGATGCCAGCGTCCTTGAAATATGGACCGATGTCGATGGATTCATGACGGCCGATCCCCGCGTGATAACATCGGCCTATCCCATAGACCAGCTGAGTTACATCGAGGCAATGGAACTGTGCAACTTCGGCGCCAAGGTTGTCTATCCGCCTACAATATATCCGGTGTATCAGAAGAATATTCCAATTCTCATAAAGAACACCTTCAATCCGTCGGCCCGCGGCACTGAGATTGTAAGCCGTCTGCCTGAGAACTCAAAGCCCATCAAGGGCATTTCAAGCATAAACGACACGGCTCTCGTTACCATGCACGGACTTGGCATGGTGGGCGTGGCAGGTATCAGTCTGCGTATGTTCAAGGCGTTGGCCGACAACAATATAAGCGTGTTCATGGTATGCCAGTCTTCAAGCGAGAACAGTATCTCGGTGGGTGTCTGCAATGACGATGCCGGGACTGCGGTCAGCGTTCTTTCGCAGGAATTCGAAAAGGAGATTTCGCTGGGTGCCATTGACCCCATTTCCTGTCAGATGGACCTGGCCACTGTGGCCATAGTGGGTGAAAACATGAAGCAGAACCCGGGTACCAGCGGCAAGCTGTACAGCGTGCTGGGACGCGGCGGTATCAATGTCATTGCAAGTGCCCAGGGAGCTACAGAAATAAACATATCGTTCGTGGTTGAGAAAAGGCTTCTGAGAAAGTCCCTGAACCTTATCCACGATTCGTTCTTCCTGTCCGAGTATCAGGTGCTGAACCTGTTCGTATGCGGAGTTGGAACGGTTGGCGGCAGCCTGCTGGAGCAGATACGCTCGCAGCGTGAAAAACTCATGCAGGAACGCGGGCTGAAACTGAATGTGGTGGGCATTGCCCGTGGAAACAAGGCCATGTTCACACGCGAAGGCATATCGCTCGATGACTGGCGCCAGCAGCAGGAGAACGCTCCGGCCAGCAATATAAGCCGTCTGCGCGACGAGGTGATTGGAATGAACATCTTCAATTCCGTTTTCGTTGACTGCACTGCCAATGCACAGGTGGCTGGCCTTTACAGGGATTTCCTGGACCACAACATATCGGTCGTGGCAGCCAACAAGATTGCCACATCCGAAAGGTATGACGACTACGCCGAACTCAAGCGCATTGCCCGCAAGCGCGGTGTGAAGTTCCTGTTCGAGACCAATGTTGGCGCCGGTCTTCCAATTATCAACACCATAAATGACCTGATAGCAAGCGGTGACCGCATTCTCAAGTTCGAGGCTGTACTGAGCGGTACGCTGAACTTCATACTCAATACCGTCAGCGCCGACTGCCCGTTCAGCGAGGCAATCCGTCTGGCCAAGGAGAAGGGATACAGCGAACCCGATCCGCGCATAGATTTGAGCGGCAAGGACGTTCTGCGCAAGCTGGTGATTCTGGCACGTGAAAGCGGATACCATCTGGAGCAGGCCGATGTCGATGCCGATGAATTCATTCCGAAACAGATGCTGGAAGGCAGCATAGAGGATTTCTGGAAGAATCTGCCGTCGCTTGACAAGGCTTTTGAAGAGCGTCGCCTGAGGGTTGAGAAGTCACACAAATGCCTGCGCTTCGTTGCAAAGCTTGAGAACGGCAAGGGCAGCATACGTCTGGTCGAAGTCGAAGAGACGCACCCGTTCTACATACTGCAGGGAAGCAACAACATAATTCTGCTGACAACGGAACGCTACAAGGAATCGCCCATGCTCATTCAGGGGTACGGTGCCGGTGCCGGTGTTACCGCAGCAGGCGTGTTCGCTGACATTATGCGAATTGCAAACATCTGACAAACAAAAACATAGAACAAGATATGAAATTCTACAGCACGAACCATAATTCACCCGATGTCACACTGCGTGACGCGGTAGTCAAGGGACTCGCTCCTGACCGTGGCCTTTACATGCCCGAAACCATAAAGAAGCTTCCGGCATCGTTCTTTGAGGGCATAGACAGCATGTCATTTCAGGAAATGTCATTCGAAGTTGCAAAGGCATTCTTCGGCGAGGACATTCCGGAACAGGATCTGAAGCGCATTGTCTATGACACTCTGGCATTCGAGACACCTGCCGTAAAGGTTGAAGAGAACATCTATTCGCTGGAACTCTTCCATGGCCCGACACTTGCATTCAAGGATGTCGGAGCACGTTTCATGGCCCGTCTGCTGGGCTATTTCAACAAGGACGAAAAGCAGCTGGTCAACGTGCTGGTAGCCACATCGGGCGATACCGGAAGTGCCGTTGCCAACGGTTTCCTTGGTGTTCCTGGAGTCCATGTCTATGTGCTCTATCCGAAAGGTAAGGTCAGCCCGATTCAGGAATGCCAGTTCACCACACTCGGCAGGAACATTACCGCCATTGAAGTTGACGGCGTGTTCGATGACTGCCAGGCTCTGGTAAAGAACGCCTTCATGGACGCCCAGCTGAATGAGGCAATGAAGCTGACATCGGCCAACTCAATCAACGTGGCCCGTTTCCTGCCTCAGGCATTCTACTACTTCAGCGCATACGCACAGATGAAGAAACTCGGTAAGGCCGACAATCTTGTAATCTGTGTTCCAAGCGGAAACTTCGGCAACATAACCGCCGGTCTGTTCGGCTGGGAAATGGGACTGCCTGCAAAGCATTTCATCGCGGCCAACAATGCCAACGACATATTCTACAAATATCTGCAGACAGGCAAGTACAGCCCGCGCGCATCGGTCCAGACACTGGCAAACGCCATGGACGTTGGAGACCCCAGCAACTTTGCACGTGTGCTTGACCTTTACGGCGGCAGCCACAAGGAGATAGCTGCGCACATAGACGGCGCGACCTATACCGATGAACAGATTGCCGAAACCATGAAGCAGTGCCTGCAGGAGACCGGCTATCAGCTCGATCCTCACGGCGCATGCGGTTACCGCGCACTGAAGGAACTTCTCAAACCCGGTCAGACTGGTGTGTTCCTTGAGACGGCGCATCCGGCCAAGTTCAAGGAGAAGGTCGATGCCATTACCGGTGCCGATGTTGCAATTCCCGAGCGCCTTGCCGCCTTCATGAAGGGCACGAAGCAGAGTGTTCCAATGTCAAAGGATTTTGCCGACTTCAAGAAGTACCTGCTTTCACAGGCAGGCAAGTGACACTGATATGGCTCGTCAGGAGGTACAGTTCGGCAACTTGGAAATACCCATGCGGGAAATATATTCCTTCATGGGCTATGGGGCCGATGCCGTTCCCGATGCTGAGACCGTCAGCACGACACGCGAAATGCTGGCCGATGCTTCAAAGGTCCTGCATCCGTGTTTCGAGTATCATTTCTTTGACGGGCGCATTGACCTTGATTCAAACAATATAATAATTGAAGGCCCGAACGGTCCTGTAAGTTTTGCGGCCGGCAGAATAATATGCCGTCAGCTGAACTCCGCCAGCCGTTTTGCCGTATTTGTGGCCACGGCCGGCAAGGAGTACACCGCATGGACCGATGCCATCGGCGCATGTGGCGACATGTTCCGGACTTACGTGGCAGACTGCGTTGGCAGCCAGATAGTGGAGTCTGCGGCTGACTATATGGAAAAGGTGCTGCAGTCGGAACTTGACGGGCTGGGGTTGAAGCGTACCAACCGTTACAGCCCGGGATATTGCAGCTGGCACGTGTCATGCCAGCCTGACATTTTCAGTCTTTTCCCTGAAAAGAATCCATGTGGAATAGAACTGACCGATTCGTGCCTCATGATTCCGGTCAAATCGGTAAGCGGCATAATAGGAATAGGGAAGGATGTCAGATTCCTTCCCTATTCATGCGGCATCTGTGACATGAAGCAGTGCTTCCGCCGTCACCGTCCTGCCTGATACTCCCTTTACTTGACTCTCCAGACGTCAAGGGTGATGCCTCCACCGGCACCGCCGAAACTCGGCTGGCACAGGAACAGGCTTTCGTTCAGCCAGGCGTATTTGCTGTCCTTGGGTGCTTCGAATTTTGGAGCGCAACGGAAATACATTCCGCCCTGTCCGCCCATCTTGATTATTCCGCAGTTGCGGACATGTATGTTCACGCCGTCATCGGTGCGTATGCAGTATATGGCTTCAATCTCGGTGCGGCCGTCAACCTGCATCTGGTAGTCGGCTCCTCCGGGAAGTACCTCACCCTGGATATCCTTTCCTTTGAATGTGCCGCCGGTAATAGGAATGACAGTACGCGTTCCCTTTCCGTTGTCGCCGACGGTGAATGCCTGGCCGAGCTGAACATTCAGGCGGACCACATATTCAAGATCCGGACCTTTGGGGTCACCGTTGGCATCGGTCTGCTGCTGTGGGGCTCCGAAACCGAACTGGGCTTTTGCAATGACACAGCCGAATACAGCGAGAACGGCTGCGGCAATAAGAAGCTTCTTTTTCATAATCGTATTGTTTAAGTGAATTCTGCCATAAAGATAGTATAAAATGGTAACTTTGCGCCTATAATGAACAAACCGATATCCAGAAACGTCATTACCAGCATGTCTCTTGGCGCGGCACTCCTGCTGCTGTCAGTTGCAGGATTGTGCTATGGCCCCGTGAACATCCCGTTCGCAAATGCTTTTGGCGCGGTCTTCGGCAATGGAAGTGGCAATGCGGCGTGGGATTACATTATCCGTGAGTCCCGTTTCCCTTCTGTCGTTACTGCAATTCTGGCCGGTTCGGCATTGTCGGCATCGGGACTTATGCTGCAGACTGTTTTCCGCAATCCTCTGGCAGGCCCTGACATACTGGGCATTAACGGAGGTGCCGGTTTGGGAGTGGCTCTTGTCATGATGGCGTTCGGTGGCAATCTCAGTATGGGCTCAATGAGCCTTGGTACATCGGTTTCTGTTATTATAGGTGCTACGACCGGCGCTTTTGCAGTTACCGGCCTTATTCTACTGCTTTCAGCACGAATCAAGAATCCGGCAGTGCTGCTCATTGCCGGAGTTATGGTCAGCTATCTGACATCGGCCCTCATTTCTCTGCTGAATTTCTTTTCAACTGCCGAAGGCGTGCATTCCTATACAATGTGGGGAATGGGCAATTTTGCAGGCGTAAGCCTTTCCCGACTGCCTTTGTTCACTTGTATCACACTTGCAGGACTTGTTGTCGCATTTTTTCTCTCAAAACCGTTGAACGCAATGCTGCTCGGTGATCTTTATGCCGAAAACCTGGGTATCAATACAAAACGTGTCAGATTACTGCTGCTGTTTGCAACAAGCATGCTGGTTGCCGTTACAACAGCTTTCTGTGGCCCCATCTCATTTATAGGTCTGGCAGTACCGCATCTGGCCCGTCTGGTTATAGGAACAGCCAATCACCGTTCACTTATGACTGTAACGGTTCTTACCGGCGCAGTTACGGCGCTTTTGTGCAATATTGTCAGTTCCTTGCCGGGAAACCGGGGGCTTATCCCGCTCAATGCCATAACTCCGGCCGTGGGCGCACCTGTCATTCTGTATGTGCTTTTGAAACAAGAAAGAAAATTCTGACCGATGACTTTCCATTCTCTCATACTGCTGCTGGCCGACTGCCTGCGCACTTCGATTCTGGTTACTGGACTGGTAATCATTATGATGATGTTGATAGAAGTTTTCAATCTGAGGTCAGAAGGGCGCATGATGGGCTCATTGGGCAGGCGCAGAGTCTGGCAGGTGATACTTTCTTCGCTGTTAGGTTCTGTTCCCGGATGTATGGGCGGTTTTGCCAGTGTGTCAATGTACAATCATGGAATGATCAGTTTCGGTGCTCTTGTAGCCATGATGATTGCATCGTCCGGCGATGAGGCCTTTGTCATGCTGGCCATGTTCCCGGAGCAGTCGGCTTGGATATTTCTTCTTCTTTTCGTCGTGGCAGTGGTGGTAGGACTTGTCATCAATGTCTTCCATAAGGGAGCCACGGAAAATGACACGTGCCATTCCATGGAGGTACATGCCGAAGACGTGAATCATGCACATGAACATGAATGCCGCCATTTCGGATGGAAACGTATCGTGCTGATACTTGGAACTTTGCTGTTCATAGCGGCTTTGCTTATGGGATTGCTTGAAGAAGGCGGTGACGAATCGGACTGCACATCTTTCAGTCTTCTGTCCGAGGAATGGATGTATTGGCTGTTCTCCATTCTAAGCCTGGTTCTCATTGCAGTCCTTTGCTTTGCCAAAGACCATTTTGTTGAGGAGCATCTGTGGCACCACATAGTATGTCATCATCTGCCAGGTATTCTGGCATGGACTGCGGGAACTGTTTTTGTTGTCGGTCTGCTGATGCAGAGCCTTGACCTGAATGCATGGATAAGTGACAATACGGCAATAATGATACTGCTTGCGGCACTGGTGGGGCTTATTCCAGAGTCTGGCCCTCACCTTGTGTTCGTCACAATGTTCGCTGCAGGAGTGGTACCCATGCCGGTACTTCTTGCCAGTTGTGTCAGTCAGGACGGACATGCTTCACTTCCGCTCCTTGCTGAGAGCCGTTCCAGCTGGCTGAAGGCAAAACTTGTCAATCTTATTGTGGCGCTTGCTATCGGATATATCTCTTTGTCTGTCGGATTTTAAGGTCTGGCACGGTTTTTGCAAGAGGTATGTTAAATAGGAAACGATATGAAAATCTACGGATTTCTTGCATCATTTGCAGTTTCAATGGCATTTGCCATGCCGTTGTCGGCGCAGACAACACTTACTCTCGAAGAGTGCAGAACCAAGGCTCTTGAGAACAGTTCCCAGTCAAAAATAGCCCGTGAGAAAGTCAATGCGGCGACTTATGACAAGAAGGCGGCTTTTGCCAATTATCTGCCAAAGGTCTCTGCTACAGGGCTTTATCTGCATAATTCAGAAGATATTTCGTTTTTGAGTCCTGAAACCCAGTCGCAGGTCTCAACTCTTGGTAATTCTTTTCAGAACGTTGTGACCGATGTCCTGACAAGCAATTTGTCGGACATTAAGATTCTCAGTCAGTTTGTATCAAAACAGGATATACAGAAGTTTGTTGAGAATCTGACACCTGAGCAGGTGAGAGAACAGTTGAACCGTATTGGTGGGGAATTGGCTGACAACCTGTCAGTGGATCTGGACAATGTGTATGTGGGCATGGTAAGCGTTGAGCAGCCTCTGTATGTAGGTGGCAAGATACGCGCATATAATAATGTTACCGATTATGCACGTGAGCTTGCATCGGTCCAGATGCAGGGCGAAGATGAGAAAGTCATTCTTGCAGTTGACGAGGCATATTGGCAGATTGTGTCTGTGGCAGCCAAACTGCGTCTGACTGACCAGTATGTGGAATTGTTGGAGCAGATGGAACACAATATAGTTGCGTTGCAGTCTGAAGGACTTGCAACCCAGTCTGATGTCCTGTCTGTCCGTGTCAGATTGAATGAGGCCCAGATGTCACAGGTTAAAGCATTGAACGGTCTTGCCTTGTCACGAATGCTGCTGTGCCAGCTTTGCGGTCTGCCGCTTGACAGTGACATTTCTGTAGCTGACGAGGGCTGCGAGCTTATGTATGTCAGCAAGGACTCTGTATCCTATACGCCTGAAAGCATAATTGAAAACCGTACCGAGTTGAAGAGTCTTGACCTTGCTGTTAACATGTACAATGAAAAGGCTCGTATTGTCCGCGCTGATTTTCTTCCGACAGTGGCACTTACCGGCAATTACGTACTGACAAATCCATCGGTCAGGGGCGGTGTCAAGTATGATTTCAATGATATGTGGAATGTCGGGCTGGTAGCCAAGTTGCCGCTTTTCCATTTCGGAGAGGGAATGAACAAGTACCGCCGCGCCAAAAGCGATGTTCTGATGACTCAGTATCAGCTTGACGATGCCATTGGAAAGGTTAACCTTCAGGTCTCTCAGTATGAAATGAAAATTAAAGAGTGTGATTCCCGTCTGGCAATGTCTGAAAAGAATCTGGATAGTGCCAGCGAGAATCTGAGGGTGGCCAATGTCGGGTTTTCTGAAGGTGTGGTAGAACCGTCTCTTGTGATGGCGGCTCAGACAGCATGGCTTAAAGCCAACAGTGAGCAGGTGGATGCTACAATAGAAAGAATAATGGCCGATGTCTATCTGCGTCAGGCAATTGGAATGTTGAAATGAAACATATTTTGGATATGAAGGAGACTGATGAAAAAGACAAAGTTCAGAGATTGAACATAGCTGTGTCGCTGATCTGTTTTGCAGCTGTCATTGCAGTTGTATGCGTTGTCGGCTATCTGACTGCCCGTAACAGCGAACCTGAATACATACAGGGACAGGCCGAGGTAAGTGAATACCGTGTTTCCAGTAAGGTACCAGGCAGGATTGAACGTATTTTCGTACAGGAGGGACAACAGGTCCGGGCAGGTGACACATTGGCAGTTCTGTATACTCCTGACATTGATGCCAAACTTGCTCAGGCGCAGGCTGTCCAGAATGCTGCAACCGCCCAGAACGCCAAGGCCCAGAAAGGAGCGCGCGAAGAACAGATTCAGGGCGCATACGAACTCTGGCAGAAGGCCAAGGCCGGTCTTGAAATATACGGGAAGTCTTATAAAAGAGTGGAAAGCCTTTTCCAGCAGGGGGTTGTCAGCGAGCAGAAACGCGACGAGGCCAAGGCCCAGTATGATGCGGCTGTAGCAACTGAAAGGGCTGCTGAATCGCAGTATAGAATGGCTGTGAACGGTGCTGAAAGAGAGGTGAAGGAGATGGCTGAAGCCCAGATGCATCAGGCACAGGGTGTTGTGGCAGAAGTGAATTCATACATTGCCGAAACCATTCTTACCGCAAGTATGGATGGCGAGGTCAGTGAAATATTCCCTATGGTCGGTGAACTTGTAGGAACGGGTGCTCCTATTATGAACATAGCAGTCATGGATGACATGTGGTCCAGTTTCAATGTCAGAGAAGACTTGCTTAAAGATCTTGGAATGGGAACAGTCTTTGAGGCCTACATTCCGGCTCTGGACAGAACTGTCCAGATGAAGGTCACGTATATGAGAGATCTCGGTTCGTATGCCGTATGGCGTGCAACAAAAGCTAAGGGCCAGTTTGACCTGAAGACTTTTGAGGTCCGTGCCGTACCGTTCAGAAAAATAGAAGGGCTGCGTCCGGGAATGAGTGTGGTTATTGAAAAGAAGTAAATCATGCCGTTGACAAAGCATGCGGTGCTGAAAATAGCATACAGGGAACTTCGGAGAATGACGTCCAGACCCCTGTATGTCCTGAGCATGGTTATTGCACCACTGTTCTGCTACATATTCTTTACCTCTCTGATGAAAGAGGGACTTCCTGAGAATCTGCCCGCCGGTGTCGTTGATGCCGACAACTCATCGGTCTCAAGAAATATTCTCAGAAATCTGGACGCATACCAGCAGACAGGGTTCATAAGGCAGTATTCCAATTTCGCCGAGGCTCGCAATGCAATGCAGAAAGGTCAGATTTACGGATTCTTCTATATTCCCAAGGGTCTTGAACATGATGCTTCGAATCAGAACCAGCCGCTGATATCAATCTATACCAACGGCTCATATCTGATTCCGTCAAGTCTGCTGTATAGGGACATGAAGACTATGGCAACCATGGCAAGTGCGGCTGTGGGACGTCAGGTCCTGCTTGCCAAAGGCGCAGGAATGGATCAGGCTATGGGATTCCTGCAACCTATTCAGATTGACATGCATGCACTTGGGAATCCCATGTTGAACTATTCCGTTTATCTTACCAATACGCTGCTGCCTGCAATTCTGGCTCTGATGGTTCTTATGATAACCTGCTTCTCAATTCATACCGAGCTCAAGGACGGAACAGCCAGAGAATGGCTTGATATGGCAGACGGTGACATTCTCAGGGCTGTAAGCGGCAAGCTTCTGCCTCAGACGGCTCTGTTCATACTTATGGCGGCAATATACCTTATTCTATTATATGGGATTCTGGGCTTTCCGCATAACAATGGAATCTGGCCAATGGCACTGGCTGCGGTAATGCTGATACTCGCTTCGCAGGGATTTGCCGTATTCATAGCATCGGCCATACCGTCATTGAGATGGTCGCTAAGCCTTTGCACTTTGTGGGGTGTGCTTTCAATTCCCATAAGCGGATTCTCTTTCCCGGTAATGGGTATGCCTCCGGTTCTAAGAGCATTGTCATGGCTGTTCCCGTTAAGGCACTATTTCCTGATATATGTGGACCAGGCATTGAATGGAGTTCCATTCATGTGCAGCGCATGGTTCTATGTGGCTTTGCTGGGTTTCATGATAATGCCTCTGCTGGACATCTGGCTTCTTAAAAGGACTGCATACAAATACACTTATCTGCCATGATTGAAAATATCAGAAAAATACTGTTCGTATGCGGAAGGGAACTGAGAAAGACGGTTTCCGATTCAGGTGTCATGGTATTCTTCCTTGTGGTTCCTTTGCTGTATCCTCTTCTGTATGCCTATCTGTACAGTGGAGAGGTGGTACGTGAGGTGCCTGTCGTGGCAGTCGATCAGAACAGAAGCGTCATGAGCCGTGAGTTCCTGAGAAAGACTGATGCTACGCCAGACCTGCATATTGTGCAGTATTGCAGCGATATGGAAGAGGCCAGAAATCTGATGTACCATCATAAGGCTTATGGCGCTATACTTGTGCCGGAAGATTTCAGTTCACGTCTGACGTCTGGACTTCAGGCTACAGTGGGCACATATTGCGATATGAGCGGACTTCTTTACTACAAGTCTTTGCTCAGTGGAACTACCATGGTGTCGCTTGATATGAACAGGGATATCCAGAAGGAGAAACTGGCCGGACTGACAAGCGAACAGCTTGAAGTGCAGACCATGCCAATCAGAAACGAATACATCACGATGTTCAATCCTGCAAACGGATTCCAAAGCTTCATCATTCCTGCAATACTTATTCTGATTATACAGCAGACTATGGTGCTTGGTGTGGGCATGATGGCCGGTACCGAATATGAACAGAGAAAGACCGGACGCCTGCTTCTTGGTGGAGAATATAATAATCCGCTGCTTGTTCTTATCGGAAAGGCTTTTGCCTATTTGCTGGTCTATGCGCTGATGTCGGTGTATCTGCTTATGCTGGTGCCATATCTGTTCCATATGCCACAGTTGGCGCATCTGTCAACACTTGTGGCATTTATGGTTCCGTTACTTCTGGCGTGTGTGTTCTTTTCGATTGTGCTGGCATTCTTTGTCAGAGACAGGGAATCAGGCTTCCTCTTGTTTGTCTTCGTCTCCGTCCCGCTGGTATTCATGTCCGGAATATCATGGCCGGCTTCAAATATTCCAGCGTTCTGGCGTGTCCTGTCCGTGATATTCCCGTCAACTCATGGAATAAACGGATTCTGCAGAATTGCAGGTGACAGCGCACTTCTTGGAGATGTGGTTCATGAATATATCAGTCTGTGGATTCTGGCTGCGGTATATTTTATGTTGGCATTGCTGGCATTCATAAATTTCTACAGGTCAAAGCATATTCCGGGGTATGAGTTCATTAAAGAAATCCACGACAAGGTCAGACAGCGTAAGAACCGGTCTGACAGGAATCAGTCCAACGGGTGATAGTAATTTGCGGTAAGTCCGCTTTCCGGATGGATAATTGCAATGAAGTCATTCAGCAGTAATTCGGGGTGGAATGCCGTCTCTTCAAAATATGGAGTTCTATAAACATCGCATACCCATATTTTCCTGTTCTGGAATGGAAGAAAACGTGAATATCCGCTAAAGTCTTTTTCCAGTTGACCGTATGTCAGATTGCCGCTCGTACTGTTCTTGAGAAACCAGATATCACTGTCTTGTGCCTTTTCATACACACTTTCAAAAGCAAGTGGAATGGAACCGCTTCCGCTCATATCCGCAAACGCATAATCGGCACCGGCATCGGCAAGCATGATGCCTATGGTACTCATGCCTCCGGCGGTGTACCATGCAGAACCGCTACGCGTGTCCAACATGACTTTCGGATTGTCATGGAAGTCTGATGTCAGACCTGCAAGCGATTCGTATCGGTCGCGAATGACATTGAACAGAGAGTCTGCCTTGTTCTCTGCACCGAACAGCCGTCCGTAGAACCGGATCCATTCCGCCCTTCCCAGTGGTGATGTTTCCATGTAGTCCGCACATTGTATCAGGGGAATGCCCAATTTTTCAAGTTGGGCATAACCGTTTCCTTCAAAGGGGGAGACGAATATGGCATCAGGACTGATTTCCAGAATTTTTTCAATGTTAGGATACATTCCGCTGCCACAGTCTGCAATGAGCCTGTCGTCAATCATGGCGTGAATAGTTGTGTCGGATATGTATTCCGGTTCGCAGACACCGGCAATATGGTCAGCGACGCCCAGTTCAACCATAAGGGCAGCCAGGCTGTTGTTGGTCACGACCGCGTGCCTGAAAGGTCTGTCAACTGTAAGTTCCTGAAGCATGGCGCCTTCCTTCCATGGGTTGGCAATTGAAACTTCCAATCCGCCATTGTCATAACTCATTCCCAACAGAGAAGCATGCTCTATAATGCCATGGTCGATACCGCAGTTACGGCTCCCATCGCAACCGGTCAGAACAACAGCTAGTAGAGCGATAAGTCTGTATCCTCTTGACAGAATCATTTTTTGAAAACAGTGTTTAGAACTATTCCGGCTATTATGCTGTCGGCTTCTTCTGTAGGATGAATGGTGTCCGGGAAATATTGGCGCTGTCCCTGGAAAGGAGTGTTAAGGTCAACAATCTTGAGATTCCTTTCCTGTGCAACTGTTTTGATTTGCGGGATAATAAATCCTTCAATTATACTGTCATTTATTGACCACGCATGTCCCATGGCAGGAGTTGGCAGCATCAGCCATATTTCAGGCTTTGATGGCAGTACACTGATTTCATCCAGAATGGCTTCCATATCTGTCTTGAATTTCTCCGGTCCCTGCCAGTTATATGTTTTGCTGTCATTGGTGCCGAGCATTAGTGTGACAATCTGCGGGCCGAATGCAAGTGCGTCTTTATAGGCCTGTTCGTTAATATACGGCATGTCGGTGCCGCTCATTGCAGTTACACCGCAGACACCGAAGTTGCGTACGTCAAATCTGCTGCCAAGCTGCTGCTGGAGCAGGGCAGGGTAGGTGTCATTCTCTCTGTCTGCAATTCCATGTCCGTATGTGATGCTGTCGCCGAGACAGGCTACTCTGATTGGGGTGTTCTCACATGAAGCTGCGCACAATGCCATTGCTGCTGCCAATATCATTCCAAATGCTTTCATTATTTATTGTGTTTTATTCTTTTCCAGTTGATAACGTATGCTTTCAGCGTGTATCGTTTCGAATATTGACCTGATGAACTGCCCGCTTATTCCTTTTGCTGCTGCAATAGCGGCCAATTTGTCGGAGACGTTCTGATATCGGTCGGATTGAAGAACTGCCAGATTGTTCATCTGCTTGTATTCGCCGATTTCTCTGACTATGTCCATCCTTTTTGCCAGAATGTCAACCAGCTGTTCGTCAAGAGCGTCAAGCTCGTTTCTTTTCGGTGCAAGGCAGGCTGAATCGGTTTCTTCTATGGCCCTGTGCTGTCTGAGAGATGAAACCATTTCAGCGAATTCATGTGGCGTGAGTTGTTGGCGGCTGTCGCTGAGCGCTTTGTCCGGATTCGGATGCACTTCAACCATAAGGCCGTCGGCATTCATGTCAAGGGCCATCTGCGCAATGGTACTTACCAGTCCGCGCTGCCCTGCCATGTGGCTCGGGTCGCATAATATTGGCAGAGATGGCATGCGCCGACGCAGTTCTATGGGTATTTCCCATTGTGGGGCATACCTCAGCACGCTTTCCTGTATGTCACTGAATCCGCGGTGGATTGCGCTGATTCGGCTGATGCCAGCTCTTTCAAGTCTTTCAATGGCACCTGTCCACAGATTCAGATCGGGGCTGATAGGGTTCTTTACCATGACGGGTATGTCGCAGCCTTTCAGTGCCTCTGCTATTTCCTGAACGGCAAAAGGACTGGTGGTGGTTCTGGCTCCAATCCACAATATGTCGATGTCGGCCTTCAATGCTGCCTCAACGTGCGCGGTTCCAGCAACTTCAATTGCCAGTTTCATACCTGTCTTTTCTCTGGCCTGGCAAAGCCATTCCAGTGCCTGCATGCCGGCACCTTCAAAACCTCCCGGTCTGGTGCGTGGCTTCCATACTCCGGCTCGGAGTATTTCTACTCCCATTTTTGACAGTGCTTCGGCACATTCCATTACCTGACCGGCAGATTCTGCACTGCAGGGACCTGCTATAACCTTAAAACCCGGTGGTATGATATATTCGTTCATTTGCAACTGGTTATTCGTCCGTTTTTCATCATTATCATTCCTTCCTGAACAAGGAATGAAAGGGCGTTGTCAATCTTTCCCCTTTCAAAAGGGAGCGAGAAAACAGCATCCGGACGTTCCGGATAATTGTCAATCTGTTTCAGTATGCTGTCGGCAATCAGCTGTCTTTCTCCATATCTCATCCCGCTGTCTGTCTTTGAGCAGCATATGTCGCAGTGCATGCATGGCTTTTTCTGCTTCTCTCCAAAATATTCAAGCAACATGGAACTGCGACACCCTTTCTCTCTGGTCGCATACTGGACCATAGCACCGATCCTCTCTTTGAATTCCTCCATTCTCAAACGGTAAACTTCAGGGTCGAGCCTTATCATTCCAGCGTCTATCCTTGGCCTGGTCCATGTTATTACAGGTGTCTTGCGTTCCGGAACGTACTTGACAATACCTTGTCTTTGCAGTCCGCACAGTAACTCATACAGTTTATGACGGTCAATGCCGGTACGCATTGATATGAGCTGCTCGTCAATATATGTGAAGTCAGTGAAGATCCCACTGTACATTCTGAAAATGGTTCCTATGACTTTTTCCGTGACACTGTCCTGATGCAGCATATAAAGCTCGTCACGACTTGCCGTAAAAAGAAGTTTGGCGCTGTAGTCGGTTTCGTCGGCAAAATCAATATATCCCATACGTGTAAGAATGCGCAGGGCACTGTCTGTTTGAATCAAAGGCAGTGAAAAATGGTGACAGAACTCACCAATTGAGAATGCGAACGAGCAACCCTGCCCGTCTCCTACTGCCATTTCGTGCCAGTAGGCCAGTCTTTCATAAACGTTGCGTATGAAATCCTCTTTCGGGAAATGGTCACTTACTCTGCGTGCCGCTGTACGCTTGTCGCCTGGGGATACCAGCAATACCGCGTAAGAACGAAGTCCGTCACGTCCTGCGCGTCCTGCTTCCTGATAGTAAGCTTCAATGGAATCCGGCATCTCAATGTGTACCACAGTCCTTACATCCGGCTTGTCGATACCCATTCCGAATGCATTGGTTGCAACCATTATCCGGTCTTTGCCCGCGGTCCATGATTTCTGTCGTTCGTCTTTTACCAGCGGGTCAAGTCCGGCGTGATAGAATGTAGCTGAAATGCCGTTGGCAATCAGAAAATCGGCTGTTTCCTTAGTTTCTTTCCTGTTGCGTACGTATACGATGCCGGATCCAGGAACACTTTCAAGAATATGTTTGAGTTCCATGAATTTGTTGTCGGTATTGCGCACAATGTAGGAAAGATTGTCCCTGTAGAAACTCATGCGGATGACATTTCTGCGGCCGAACCCCAATTTGTCCTGGATATCGTCGGCGACTCTTGGTGTGGCTGTTGCAGTCAGCGCCAGAACCGGTACTCCCGGAAGGGCTTTCCTGATGTCTGCTATCTTGAGATAAGACGGGCGGAAATCATATCCCCATTGCGAAATGCAGTGCGATTCATCAATGGTGAGAAGGCATATCTTCAAATGTGGCAGTTTTTTCAGAAACAGTTCTGATTCAAGTCTCTCAGGTGAAACATAAAGGAACTTGCAGCCTCCGAATATGCAGTTTTCCATTGTGGCAATAACCTCGTCCCGTTTCATGCCGGCATGAATGGCTGCGGCTTTGATTCCGTGCTCGCGCAGTATTCTGACCTGATCCTTCATGAGAGCAATGAGCGGCGTAATGACAAGACATGTTCCATCCATTGCCATGGCCGGCACCTGAAAGGTTATGCTTTTGCCACCTCCGGTAGGCATCAGTCCCAAAGTGTCTTTTCCGCTGCCGATGCTTTCGACAATATCCTGTTGGACACCTCGGAAACTGTCGTACCCCCAGTACTGCTTCAATATTTCAATATAGGACATCGGGGTCTTGTTAGCTGTCTCTTCTTGGCTCCTGTTTTCCTTGTCTTATGCTTTCAATCTGAAGCAGAATGTCTCCTTCCTTGAAGTTGTTTTCTTCAATGGAGTAACATATGTCAAATGAGTGCTTTGTCTGAAGGAGAGACTCGTATTTGCCTTTTCCTCCGAATGCGATTCCGTTCAGCGGATGGCCGCTCTTGCTGTCAATAAGCTCAAGTTTGATATGCTCATGGCCGCGTCCTACAACCTTGCTGTTACCGTAGTCATATACGTTGCAGGTTCGGAAAAGAGGCTTGCGGTTGTCAGGCCCGAAAGGCTGAAAACGTTTAAGGTCTTTGAAGAACTTCTGGTTGATATCCTTGAAGTCAAGGTCGCTGTCAATGTCAAGCGTGGCCTGTATCTGATCTGGTTCGATGTGTTCTGATACGTATTCTTCAAAGCGTTGTCTGAACGTGTCAACATTCTCGACTTTCAATGTGAGGCCTGCGGCATATGTATGGCCACCAAAGTTCTCAAGCAGATCCTTGCAGCTTTCAATGGCCTTGTACACATCAAAACCGGATACTGAACGGGCTGATCCTGTTGCAACATCGCCTGTGCGCGTAAGTACAACAGCAGGTTTGTAAAAGACTTCTGTAAGACGTGAGGCGACAATGCCGATGACGCCACGCTTCCATTTCTCATCGTAGAGAACTATGGCATGACGGTCTGTTCCTGATTCCAGGCGCTTGACGATTTCTTCCGCCTCTTTTGTCATTTCCCTATCATCCAGTTTGCGCTTGTCGTTCTCCTGATCAATGTTTTCGGCAAGTTCCAGAGCATGGCTGTAATTCTCTTCTACAAGAAGATCAACGGCCTTTTTTCCGCAACTCATTCTTCCGGCTGCATTCAATCTTGGACCGATTTTGAATATTATATCGTTGATTGATAGAACTTTGTCATCAAGTTTGCAGACATGGATTATTGCTCTTAATCCAGTACAGGGGTTGCTGTTCAATTGCTCAAGCCCGAAGTGTGTCAGGACTCTGTTTTCCCCCATTATGGGGACTATGTCAGATGCAGTACTGACCGCAACCAAGTCCAGGCTGGGCAACAGTTCCCTGAATGGAATGCCGGCTTCGAGCGCGTAGGCCTGCATAAGCTTGAAGCCGACTCCGCATCCTGAAAGATGCTTGAACGGGTATGTGGAATCAAAACGTTTCGCATTCAGTATGGCGACTGCCGGTGGTAGCTGGTCGTCGGGCACATGATGGTCGCAGACTATGAAATCAATGCCTTTTTCTTTCGCGTATGCAATCTCGTCAATAGCCTTGATGCCGCAGTCAAGCACAATTACCAGTTTGACGCCATTTTCAAAAGCATAGTCAACGCCTTGGCGTGATACTCCATATCCTTCGTTGTAACGGTCCGGAATGTAATAGTCCAGATTGTCATAACTCTTCTTCAGGAAGTTGTACACCAATGCTACAGCGGTAGTGCCGTCCACATCGTAATCTCCGTAGACCAGAATCTTCTCGTTGTTTTCAATGGCCTTGCAAATTCTGCGGACGGCGATATCCATGTCTTCCATGAGCATCGGGTCCAACAGTTCCTTCAACTGCGGGTTGAAGAATTTTTCGGCCTGCTCTTTGTCAGTGATACCTCTCTCAATGAGCAGCCTGCATAGAATCGGACTGATTCCTATGGCTTTAGACAGCTCCTGGGCTGCCTGTAGCTGCTGCTGGGTAGGGGGTATGCAGTTCCATTTGGGATTCATTATGTATATTGTTTTTTATTTTATCCATTTTGGTGAGAAAATATGCTGTCACAAAATTACAAAAGTAGAAAAAGGATTCTTCTTTGCCAACGAAATCCGGTCAGATTTTCGGCTTGTCGGGCGTTAATGCAATGCACTCCATTTCAATCAGCCAACCTGGGCGGCATACCGGCGCAAGAAGAACAATCCATGGCTTATCCGGAAATCTGCTGTCGAATATGCTGGAGACGACAGTGCTGTCAGCCGGGTCACGCAGATATACAAGCATCGAACAGATGTCATCCATACTGCATCCGGCTTCTTCAAGAAGTACCCTGACGTTTTCCAGCATGCGCTCAGTCTGTAAGGTTATGCTGCCTGTGTGTAATACCTGCCCCTTGTTGTCAATGCTTGCTGTGCCTGAAATGAAAACATGCCGGCCTACAACCGAGCCGCGTTCGAACCTGACTCCATATTCTGATGTGCGGTTAAGGTGGCTCAATCCGTACAGGTGCTTTATTGGTTGTCCTTTGACGGCAACAGCGTCCATCATGACCAGGTTCCTGTGGCTTTCGGTGCGCCCTTCAATTCCGGTACTTGCAATGAAGTGTGTTCCTACGGTGAGATTGTGCCTGTCGAAGACATGGTTCCTGCCTTCCACCATGCCTTTGTAATTTACGTCAATGTTCTGGACGAAAAACCATGTGCGTGCGCAATTGTCCTCGAGCGTGAGTCCTGCTGAGCCAAGTCTGCTGCAGAAATCATCCAGCAGATCTTCTGTCTGGTCGAACGAACCATCCTTTGCGGAGAGACCGCTGGTGTACCAGTATCGGATGCCGTCAATGTTTTCGACTTTGAAGAGGCCGCCGTCGGAACTGACCGACGCATCTTTGTCACTCCAGACCCATGCTGCTATTTTCGTGCCGTTCAGTGGGGCCTGGCCGATTATTGATATCGGACAGTTCCAATGAATCCGTTCTTTCAGCATGCCGGTCTGTGTGGCTGCATCGCTCAAAAAGAAACGTATGAAAATGACATGGCCTATTGAGTCAATGGCGTCGGCTATGAAATCCAACTGCTCCGGGTATGACAGAGACGGGTCTGTAACTTTTATGATGTGGTGTGATTCGTTCATTTTTTCAAACTCAATTGTTATCCATAATGCTTGCCGGCTACTTCAGAAGCATTGTATTGCAGGCGGTGCTGATGTCATTGAATGTTTGCTCGAAATTTCCTGTGTACCATGGATCGGCCACGTCCCTGGTGTGTCCTGTGTATGACATCAGAAGCCTGACTTTTCCTTCGGGGTCAGATGGTATGATGTATTTGAGCAGGTTCAGGTTGCTGCGGTCCATGCAGATTATCAGGTCAAAACGCTTATAGTCTGCTGGCGTTATCTGCCTGGCTGTCCTGTTTGTGTCAAACGGTACGCCGTGCTGTGTCAGGCAGCGCTTTGCCGGTGGATATATGCTGTTGCCAAGTTCTTCGTCTGATACGGCGGCCGATTCGACATAATACCGGTTTTCCAATCCTCTGGCCCTGATGAGCGCTTTGAAAATGAACTCGGCCATGGGACTCCTGCAAATGTTCCCGTGGCATACGAACAGTATATTGGTTTTGTTTTCTGCCATATTCGGACAAAGATAAACAAAACGTTCGCCTTTGCAAAATCATATGAAGGTTCCGGCTTCAAGGACGATTATGTTCCATGGAACTTCGCTGTTCTGATTTTCGGTTTCCATTTCAATGACGATCAGTGATTCCAGCGCTTCAGCCAGTTGTGATGCGTCAATTGTTTCCCATGTATTGTCCATTTCGGGAATCCGTATGCCGGTGGTGCGCAGCCCGTACGATTTGCTGTAGGCGTATGCCAGAAGTTCGCCTGCTTTTCTGGTTGCGGCGTGCAGGTTTTCGGGCATGTCGTTCAAATCGGATGATGAAGCGTAAAACAGATGGCTGACTCCGCTGTTACGGCAACCTTCCAGAATATTTGTGAAACCTGACAGGTTGCTGTCAACGAAAGAATATGGGTCTGCCATTGAACCGGCGGCTCCTGAATGCGCGGCCAGATTTATTACGGCATCGAACTTTTCCGTCAGAAACAGCTGGGCAATCTGCCCTCTGTCGGCCAGGTCCATTCTGATGAAACTGTAATTTGGAAAGACCGTGCTATGTCTGACAGAACCGTCAATGAACCGTCCTGTGCCGGATTCGATACCGCAATGTTTCAGTCCGTTCAGTTTGAGCCGGATGTCATAGCTGTCATCGAGGTTGTCCAGGCCGATTACCATATTTCCTCTTTCCGCCAGCCGGAATGCCAGTTCTGAGCCTAAGAATCCGGCAGCACCGGTTACAAGTATTTTCATTTGGTGACAATTTGCTATTATTTGGTTTACAAAAGTATAACAAAAACGACAAAATTGCGACAAAATGACAAAATGAATATTTTTAGTGCATTTATGCAGAAATACTTCAGTTTGCATATTTAAAATGTATGTGAAATGCATATTGTTCGAATTATGTGTGCGTTTTATACTATTTTTGCAAAAATATTGGTTGGATAATTTGGATTGAATAATGACAAATGGTAACTTTGCGCCCGATTTTGATAGCATATTATCAAAGTTGAACCGCTGAAGAGAAATTTTCAATTAAAATACTAAGAGATTATGGACAAAATGACACAGAACTGGGTTGACAGCTTCATGGCTGAACTCATTGCAAAGAATCCGGGTGAGAAGGAATTCCACCAGGCAGTTCGCGAAGTGGTAGAAAGCGTTGCACCTTATATTATGCAGAATCCGCATCTGCTTGACCAGAAGATCATGGAACGTATTGTAGAACCTGAAAGAATGATCATGTTCCGTGTTCCATGGATGGACGACAAAGGTGAAATTCATGTAAACCGCGGTTTCCGTGTTCAGATGAACAGTGCCATCGGCCCGTACAAAGGCGGTATCCGTTTCCACTCAAGCGTAAACCTGAGCATCATGAAGTTCCTTGCTTTCGAACAGACCTTCAAGAACAGCCTAACCACTCTGCCTATGGGCGGTGCAAAGGGCGGTTCAGACTTCAGCCCGCGTGGCAAGTCAGACGCTGAAGTAATGCGTTTCTGCCAGAGTTTCATGAACGAACTGTTCCGTCACATCGGTCCTGACACCGACGTTCCTGCAGGTGATATAGGCGTAGGCGGTCGTGAGGTCGGTTTCATGTTCGGCCAGTACAAGAAGCTGCGTGACGAATGGACCGGCACATATACCGGTAAAGGCCAGGGCTGGGGCGGTAGCCTCATGCGTCCTGAAGCAACCGGTTACGGCGCATGCTACTTTGCACAGTCAATGCTTGCTACACGCGGTACCAGCTTCGAGGGCAAGACTGTAGTCATTTCTGGTTCAGGTAACGTTGCACAGCATGCTGCTGAAAAGGCAATGCGTCTTGGCGCAAAGGTTGTTACCCTGTCAGACAGCAACGGTTCAATCTATGATCCTGAAGGCTTCACCGAAGAGAAGATCGCATATGTCAAGAAACTGAAGAACGTCATCCGTGGCCGTATCAAGGAATACGTTAAGGAATATCCTAATGCCAAGTATATGGAAGGACAGCGTCCATGGAGCATCAAGTGCGATATCGCCATGCCTTGCGCTACACAGAACGAAATCGATGCAAACGATGCACAGATGCTTGTAAACAACGGTTGCATGTGCGTTTGCGAAGGCGCAAACATGCCTACTCTGCCGGAAGCTATTGCAATCTTCCAGAAGGCCAAGCTGCTCTATTCACCGGGTAAGGCTTCAAATGCCGGTGGTGTTGCAACTTCAGGTCTTGAAATGTCACAGAACTCGATGCGTCTGAAGTGGACTTCAGAAGAAGTTGACGAGAAGCTGCACCGCATCATGGCTGACATCCACGAGGCTTGCGTCAAGTACGGTACCGAAGAAGACGGCTACATCAACTACGTCAAGGGTGCCAACATTGCCGGCTTCATGAAGGTAGCCAACGCAATGTGCGACCAGGGATTGGTATAACAAGATAATTTTACGATATTTGCCGTTCTCCTTGAAGGCGACAAGCCGGATAAGGGGAACGGCATTTTTTTCCTGTTCAGAAACACGAGTATTGAGCAATGAACCCGCAGGAACCGGATTACAGCGGACTGATGTCCAGAAGAATAAGAAGCATTCTGCTGGTCTGCAACAGCTATGACAGCTTTGTTCTTGAAGAAGACGGTCATATTGAGCAACAGATTGCCCAGGACTATGCCCAGTTGAACCTGAGCAATCCTCCTGACATTACGCGTGTTGAAACTACCTCCGAAGCCTTGGAGATGGCTGCGTCGGGACGCAGGTTCGACCTTGTGATAACCATGTACAATGTTGGAGAACCTGGTGTCTTTGATTTTTCGGTGCAGATGAAACGGATAACTCCCGATACGCCGATTGTACTTCTGGCCA
Organism: Bacteroidaceae bacterium; assembly: GCA_024398755.1. GTDB lineage: Bacteria > Bacteroidota > Bacteroidia > Bacteroidales > Bacteroidaceae > Colenecus. Next base: position 23,990 of record JAKSIQ010000012.1, read on the forward strand.
CTTTCTCGAAGGAAATCTACAACCGCCTTCACGATCATGACCATTCGGCTATTGACTGGTTTTTCTGCTGGAACAATTCTACGGACCTTATCATTGCAATCATCAAGCTGCTTGAGGATAATATGAATGCCGAGTATGACATTCAGGAGTGTGGTGTGCGTGCAATTCTTCTTGTCGAGGATTCCGTGCGCTACTATTCGTCATATCTGCCTGTCCTCTACAAACTTGTACTCCAGCAGAACAGTGCTGCCATACGTGACACTTTGAACGAGAAGCAGCAGACCATGCGCAAGCGTTCCCGCCCGAAAATTCTTATGGCCCGATGCTATGACGATGCCATGGAACTGTATGAGCGTTACAAGCAGAATATCCTTGGTGTGATTTCCGATGTCGGTTTTGTGGTTCACCGCAACGACAAGCCGGAGCAGGAAAAACTTGATGCCGGTATAGATTTGTGCCATAGAATAAGGAAAGACAATCCCACAATGCCTATTCTCATGCAGTCTTCGCAGGAGAGCATGCGCCAGGTTGCCGATCAGCTGGGATGTGGATTCGTGGTCAAGAAGTCAAAGACTCTTACCCATGACCTTGCAGAGTATATAGGACGCGAATTCGGACTCGGCGATTTTGTGCTGACTGACCAGCAGACAGGCGAGGAACTGTTCCGTGCCAAGGACCTGTGGGGATTCGAACGTATTATCAAGGAGATATCGGACAGCGATTTCCGTCGTCTGTCAGACAAGAATTACATTTCGCGCTGGCTGTTTGCACGCGGCCTTTTCGCACTTGGCCGCAAACTGCGTCCGCTTACCATACGTGACGATTCCGACCTTCCTGAAATACGCCGCATAAATCTTGCGTTCATCCATGATTTCCGTGTGAATCAGGGAGTGGGTGTCGTGGCAAAGTTTGACCCGCAGACGTATAATGACACCATAGGCTTTGCACGTCTTGGCGACGGCTCGCTTGGTGGCAAAGGCCGCGGTCTGGCATTCCTGAATCATATGCTGGCCAAATATGACATGTATGACAAGTATGAGGATGTGCGGATTACCGTACCGCGGACACTTGTCGTTACGACTGAATATTTTGACCGTTTCATAATAGACAATGGCTTGCAGTATGTCATAAATTCCGATGCCGGCGACGATGAGATACTGAGCGAATTTGTGGCATCAGCCCTGCCTCAGGAACTTGTTGATGCTCTGAGGGCATTTGTTCACAACATACGCCGTCCAATTGCCGTTCGTTCTTCATCAAAGCTTGAAGATTCGTATTACCAGCCTTTTGCAGGAGTGTATTCCACGTACATGATTCCGCATACTGATAATGAAGACCAGGAACTCAGACTGTTGTCAAAGGCTATAAAGAGCGTGTATGCATCGGTCTATTTCTCATCGTCGAAAAGTTACATAGCGGCAACGGCAAATGTGATAAGCGACGAGAAGATGGCTGTCATTCTGCAGGAAGTGTGCGGAAGCCGTGACGGTGATTTCTATTTCCCGACGTTCTCTGGAGTCGCCCGTTCTGTGAACTTTTATCCGATAGGGCACGAGTTGCCCGAGGACGGCATTGTCAAGTTGGCTTTCGGCCTTGGCAAGGCTGTCGTTGACGGTGACCAGGTACTCAGATTCTCGCCAAAATATCCCAAACATGTGCTGCAGACATCGACCGTTGAACAGGTCATGACCGAAACGCAGAAATATATGTTCGCGCTCAGTCTGGAGCCTGAAAGATTCAAGACATCGGTCAACGACTCAGTCAATCTGGAGCGCATTGACGTGGCGGATTGCGAAAAGTTCCATAACCTGAAGTATGTCGCCTCGACCTGGGATGATGAAAACCAGCGTCTTGTCGATTCCACATACCCGCAGGGTCCGCGGTTCATCACGTTCTCGCAGATTCTCAAATACAGGACATTCCCGCTGCCTGAAATCATTACCGACCTGCTGGAAATGGCAAAGAGGGAAATGAAGTGCGGTGTGGAAATTGAATTTGCCGCCGACCTTTACCGTGGAGGGAAACCGAAACCTCCAAAGTTCAATGTATTGCAGATAAGACCCATATCGGTCGATAGCCGCAATGTTGAAGTTGACTGGAACAGCGTTGACACGACAAGTTCGTTCCTGGAATCGGCCAGTGCCCTGGGCACCGGCTGGGTAAGAGGCGTAAGGGATATCATTTATCTCAAACCGCAGGCGTTTGATACGGCGCTTACTCCGCAGATAGCTTCTCAGATAAAAAGCCGTAATGCACAGATGCGTTCACAGGACGACGGCTATGTGCTTGTCGGTTTCGGCCGATGGGGATCCAGCATACCTTCGCTGGGCGTACCGGTGCAGTGGGGCGATATATCGCAGGCCAGAGCCATCGTGGAGTGCAGTCTGGAGAATTTCAGGGTGGAACCCAGCCAGGGAACCCATTTCTTCCAGAACCTGACATCGTTCAATGCCGGTTACATAAACATTGACCCGTTTGCCGGCCGTGGTGACCGTATTGATTTTGAACTGCTGGATTCGATGCCGGCGGTATGGGAAACCGATCTTATACGTCAGGTGCGTTTTGAACGTGATATTGAAATATGCATTGACGGCCGTGCCGGTCGCGCTTTCATGAAATAGTTTATAGAATTATGATAACATTTACATTGTGTCTTGTAGTCCTTGTGTTGGGCTATATCTTTTACGGAAAGTACCTGAGCAGGCTTATAGGTACTGATGAAAACCGTCAGACACCGGCAATGTCCATGGCAGACGGCGTTGACTATGTCCCAATGTCCGGGTGGAGGGCATTCATGATCCAGTTTCTGAACATTGCGGGACTCGGACCTATTTTCGGCGCCATAATGGGTGCCAGGTTCGGTACATCCTCTTATCTGTGGATTGTTTTCGGCTCAATATTCGGAGGCGGCGTTCATGACTTCCTTTCGGGGATGATGTCCATCAGACATGACGGCGAGAGTCTTACCAACATAGTCGGAAGACATTTGGGCGAATTTGTCCAAACAGCGTTCACTGTTTTTTCGCTCATTCTCATGATACTTGTGGGAGTGGTGTTCGTTTCCCAGCCTGCCGACCTGCTGGCCAAACTGACTCCCGACTGGCTGTCGGCCAATGTGTGGGTTGGGGTTATATTCGTTTATTACCTGATAGCCACAATGTTTCCGGTTGACAAGATAATAGGGCGCATTTATCCTATCTTCGGGGCACTTCTGCTGTTCATGGCTTTGGGAATCATGGTCTCGCTTTTCATACACCAGCCGGATCTTCCTGAAATGTGGAACGGGTTCGGAACCAAATATGAAAAGTCACCCATTTTCCCGATGATGTTCATATCGATAGCCTGCGGTGCCGTAAGCGGTTTCCACGCAACTCAGTCTCCGCTCATGTCCCGATGCCTTACCAACGAGAAATACGGACGCAGCGTGTTCTACGGCGCTATGCTGACCGAAGGTGTCGTGGCGCTTGTCTGGGCTGCCGCTGCAACGTCTTTCTATGGAGAGAACGGTACCGATCATACAGCCGCCGAGATTGTCATGGAACTGTCCCACACATGGCTTGGAAAGGTTGGCGGCATTATGGCTGTTCTCGGTGTCGTGGCTGCGCCTATCACTTCCGGTGACACGGCATTGAGATCGGCCCGCCTTATGGTGGCCGATGCCATCCATCTTGAGCAGAAATCAATCCGTCGCCGTCTTGTTATCAGCATTCCGCTGTTCGTAATCACTTTGGCAATATTGCTGTTCAGTCTGAGTGACAAAGACGGTTTTGCCATCATATGGCGCTATTTCTCATGGTCAAATCAGACATTGTCGGTATTCACCTTGTGGACCATCACTGTCTATCTGGCCAAAACAGGCAGAAATTACATGATTTCAATGATTCCGGCGCTGTTCATGAGTATGGTGACATCGACATACATTCTTGTCGCACCCGAAGGTCTTGAACTTCCGTATACTTTGTCATTGTGTCTTGGCGCTGTGTTTACTCTTAATCTGCTGTACTTTTTCATACGCTGGAGACATCACAGCAAAGGAAAGAAATACGTAGAGTGACTACTTTATAAATAAAATAAGCGTTTTTCCACAAAAAAAGCGTACCTTTGCCCGTCTTGGATTCAAACCGGTCCAAGACGGACTTTTTTATTGCTGATTTGAAAATATCATTCATTATCAAGATATGGCAAAGAAATTTATCACTTGTGATGGTAACGAGGCTGCAGCTCACGTAAGCTACATGTTCTCCGAGGTAGCCGCTATCTACCCCATCACCCCGTCATCACCAATGGCGGAGCACGTTGACGAGTGGGCAGCCCGCGGTCGCAAGAACCTGTGGGGCCAGACCGTCTCAGTTCAGGAAATGCAGTCAGAGGCCGGTGCAGCCGGTGCAGTACACGGTTCACTTCAGGCAGGTGCCCTGACAACCACATTCACTGCATCACAGGGCCTGCTTCTCATGATTCCAAACATGTACAAGATTGCAGGTGAACTGATTCCATGTGTATTTGATGTTTCAGCACGTACACTTGCCAGCCATTCACTCTGCATATTCGGTGACCATCAGGACGTAATGGCATGCCGCCAGACCGGTTTCGCCATGTTCTGCGAAGGTTCTGTACAGGAAGTCATGGATCTGACAGCTGTAGCACACCTGTCAACTCTGGAAACATGCGTTCCTTTCGTGAACTTCTTTGACGGTTTCCGTACATCACACGAGTATCACAAGATTGAAGTCATGGACCAGGAAGCCATTCGTCCGCTGGTCAAGGAGGAGTACATCAAGCGCTTCCGTGACCGTGCCCTGAGCCCTGAACGTCCTGTTACCCGCGGTACTGCCGAGAACCCTGAAACTTTCTTCACACACCGTGAAGCCTGCAACCAGTACTACGACAGCGTACCTGAGGTTGTAGAGAAGTATCTTGGCGAGATTTCAAAGATCACCGGCCGCGAATACCACCTGTTCTCATACTATGGTGCAAAGGATGCTGACCGCATGATCATACTCATGGGTTCTGCAACCGATGCAGCCCGCGAAGCCATCGACTACCTGAATGCCAACGGTCAGAAGGTAGGTATGATTTCAGTACATCTGTACCGTCCTTTCTCAGTCAAGCATCTGCTGGCTTCAGTTCCTGCAACTGTAAAGCGCATTGCCGTTCTTGACCGTACCAAGGAACCTGGTGCTGACGGCGAGCCTCTGTATCTTGACGTCAAGGCTGCATACTACGATGCAAAGGAACGTCCTCTCATTGTAGGCGGCCGTTACGGTCTGGGCTCACATGACACCACTCCTGCACAGATCATCAGCGTATTCAACAATCTGGCTATGCCGGAGCCCAAGAACCACTTCACCGTGGGCATTACCGATGATGTCACCTTCACTTCACTTCCTGAAGTTGAGGAAATCGCTCTTGGTGGCGAGGGCATGTTCCAGGCCAAGTTCTACGGACTCGGTGCTGACGGTACTGTAGGTGCCAACAAGAACTCTGTAAAGATTATCGGTGACAATACCGACAAGTACTGCCAGGCATACTTCTCATACGACTCAAAGAAGTCAGGCGGTTTTACCTGCTCACACCTGCGTTTCGGTGACACTCCAATACGTTCCACATATCTGGTTACCACACCTAACTTCGTGGCCTGCCATGTTCAGGCATACCTGCACATGTACGACGTTACACGCGGTCTGCAGAAGAACGGCACATTCCTGCTGAACACCATCTTCGAGGGTCAGGAACTTGTCAACTTTATTCCGAACAAGGTAAAGCGCTACTTTGCACAGAACAACATTACCGTATATACCATCAACGCAACAAAGATCGCTCAGGAAATCGGTCTTGGCAACCGTACCAACACCATTCTCCAGTCTGCATTCTTCCGCATTACAGGTGTCATTCCTGTAGAGCTTGCAGTTGAGAAGATGAAGGCTGCCATCGTCAAGTCCTACGGCTCAAAGGGTCAGGACGTTGTCGATCTGAACTACGCTGCAGTTGACCGTGGTGGTGAATACAAGCAGTTCGCAGTCGATCCCGCATGGGCCAACCTGAAGGATGATGCTGAAAAGCAGGACAACGCTCCTGAATTCGTAAAGCAGCTTGTACGTCCTATCAACGCACAGGCAGGTGACCTGCTCAAGGTAAGTGACTTCGTAAAGAACAATACCGTTGACGGTACATGGATGGTAGGTACTGCCGCTTATGAAAAGCGCGGTGTCGAGGCATTTGTTCCCGTTTGGAACAAGGACAACTGTATTCAGTGCAACCAGTGCGCATACATCTGTCCTCACGCAGCCATCCGTCCGTTCGTTCTGACCGATGACGAACTTAAGGGCTTCGACGGCCTTGAGACTCTTGAAATGAAGGCTCCTGCAGCAATGAAGGGCATGCATTTCGTAATTGAACCTTCAGTCCTTGACTGCCTTGGCTGCGGCAACTGCGCCGACATCTGCCCGGGCAACCCGAAGCTGGGCAAGGCTCTTACCATGGTTCCGTTCAATCCTGATGCTGCCGATATGAAGAAGCTGGCCGCCGACTGGGACAAGCTGGTCAAGGTTCCTTCAAAGCAGGGTCTTGTCGACATCAAGCAGAGCGTCAAGAACTCACAGTTCGCACAGCCTCTGTTCGAATTCTCAGGCGCATGCTCAGGCTGCGGTGAGACTCCGTATGTCAAGCTCATTTCACAGCTGTTCGGTGACCGTCAGATGATTGCCAACGCTACCGGATGCTCATCAATCTATTCCGCATCAATTCCTTCAACACCTTATACCAAGAACGAGAAGGGTCAGGGTCCTGTATTCAACAACTCACTGTTCGAGGATTTCTGCGAATTCGGTCTGGGTATGGCACTTGGAAACAAGAAGATGAAGGAACGCATTTCAGTTCTGCTGGCCGATGCCACATCGCACGAGCAGTGCCCGGCTGAATTCAAGGCTCTGGCAGAAGAATGGATTGCAAACTGCAACGATGCTGACAAGACCAAGGAGATAGCTCCGAAGCTGAAGGAATACATTGCCGGAGGTGCAAATGCCGGCTGTCCTACCTGCAAGGAACTGCAGACACTTGACCACTATCTGGTAAAGCGCTCGCAGTGGATAATCGGCGGTGACGGTGCTTCATACGATATAGGTTACGGTGGTCTTGACCACGTGATTGCCAGCGGTGAGGATGTCAACATTCTGGTTCTTGACACTGAGGTATATTCAAATACCGGCGGTCAGGCATCAAAGGCTACTCCTCTGGGCGCCATTGCTCAGTTCGCTGCTCAGGGCAAGCGCATCCGCAAGAAGGATCTCGGCATGATTGCCACCACTTACGGTTACGTCTATGTCGCACAGATTGCAATGGGTGCCGATCATGCACAGTGCCTGAAGGCTATCCGCGAGGCCGAAGCATGGCACGGTCCTTCAATCGTAATCGCTTACGCTCCTTGTATCAACCACGGTCTGAAGGCCAAGGGCGGTATGGGCAAGAGCCAGGCCGAAGAGGCTAAGGCTGTAGAGTGCGGTTACTGGCATCTGTGGCGCTTCAACCCGGCTCTGGCTGAGGAAGGCAAGAATCCGTTCAGCCTTGACTCGAAGGAACCTGACTGGAGCAAGTTCCATGACTTCCTGCTTGGTGAAGTCCGTTACCTGAGCGTCAAGAAGGCATACCCGAATGAGGCTGAGGAACTGTTTGCCGAGGCTCAGAAGATGGCCCAGATCCGTTACAAGACCTACATCCGCAAGCAGGCTGAAGACTGGAGCGAGAACGCTTGAGTTCAGAACCTGACAAATATTGGAAAAGCGGTACTGCATTAAAGCAGCACCGCTTTTTTATTTATATTTGCGGAAACCAACAACTGAACGCTTATGGGATATTCATCCAATCCGGACCAGATTACCCGTGACTATTTTGATTCTCTGCTTCTTGAGACACGTTATCTGGATTCCGTTACTAGAAACTTCTGATGGAACAGAATGGTAATGACAGGCTGACATGGTTCCAGAGAATCAGTTTCAGCTCGGGCGATTTGGCTCAGAATCTTATTTATCAGACCATCAGCATCTGGCTGTTGTTCTATTACAACAATGTGTTCGGTTTGAAGTCGGACGTTGTTGCAACAATGTTTCTTGTTGTCAGAATCATAGACATTGTATGGGATCCCATTGTGGGCGCTTTTGTTGACCGTGCCAATCCGCGATGGGGCAAGTACCGTTCGTGGCTTGTCTTTGGCGGAATTCCAATGGCAGGTTTTGCAATGCTCTGTTTCTGGAACGGATTCAGCGGTTCGCTGCTGTACGCATATATAACGTACGTTGGAATGTCAATGTTCTATACCCTGGTTTCCTGAAGGCCGGCATGGCGCTCGGAGGGGTCATTCCGGGCTATGTCCTGGCGTGGGTGGGGTTCAATTCACAGGCATCGGCCCAGACTGCGCTTGCCGAGCAGGGTATCCTGTGGCTTGTGACTATTATTCCGGCTGTCCTGATGTTTGCAGGTCTGATGGTCATAAACCGTTATGAGCTGACCGATGAACGCATGGACAGCATAAACCGCGAGATAGAATCAGAACGCTAGTTACGTTTACAATTCGGCTATCGGGGTGTCCCAGATGGCACCGGACTGATTGGCGCGTTCCTTTTCAAACTGTTTGAGCGTTTCGCAGACAGGACTGTCGGCGGCAAGAGACAAGTCGCAGTGCCCGGCCCGGTTAAGGTGGTCAATTACAACGGCTACAGTCATCCGGCTGATGTCAAAAGCCGGAATGTAACACTGTTCTTTTTCCTGTACATCGGTCGATATGGTTTCAATCAGATTGGCATCAATCATGTTGTAAACCGATTTCAGCGTGATACGCAGAGGAATGTGAAGTTCTCTGGAAATCTGCAGGCTGTTGTATGGCATCTGGCTGTCGGCAAAGCGGCGTGCTATCAGATTCAGTATCAGAAGCGAATAATAATCCTTGTGATAGCGGCTGAACTTTCCTGGCTCAGTATAGTAGTTGAAATAGTCATTGTTCTGGCTGACGTATGTCAGTTCGCATCCGAACAGAACTATTGTCCATGAAATGTTGCACCATAACAGGAACAGTGGCAGAGCAGCAAAACCTCCGTAAATGGCGTTGTAGCCGCTCAGTTTCAACTGACCCTGAAAATACAGGTTCTGGAAGACCTGGAACACGATGCCGGACAGGATTCCCGGCAGTATTGCGTACTTGAACCTGACCTTTGTATTGGGCATGAACATGAAGAAACCTGGAAAGATGAGACCTGCAATCAGGTATGGCATGGCATTGATCAGAAATTTCAGGAAACCGCCAAGCAGTTCGTATCCTTCGGTACCTGTCAGAATCTGCGATGCAAGAACGGACAGACCGCTCAAACAGATAATGGCAATGGGGATGAGCAGCAGCAGTGAGAAATAGTCTGTTATTTTGCGGCTGACCTTTCTGGTCTTCTTGAGTTGCCAGATGGAGTTCAGATTGATTTCTATACCGTTTGCCAGTGCAAATACCGACCATAGCAGAATGAGCAGTCCTATGCCTACGAACATTCCTCTGTCACTGTGAGCGAACTGCAGGTAGCTTTCTATGAATTCCATGAGGGTATCAACCTTGTCCTGATCAATAAGACCGTTGCGCAGAAGATCGTTCACTATGTTCTCAAAACCGAAACCGCGTGCAATTGCAAATATCAGAGCCAGAATCGGGACAAGGGCGAAAAGAGTGGAATAGGTCAGATCGGCGGCACGCCGTATGACCCGGTCGTCAAAGAAACGTCTTGTCGCAATGACCAGAACTTTTGATGTGTTGCTCAGTACTCTCCAGAAAATATTCTTCTCGTCAATTTCCTGTGACCAGATTTTCCTTGTGAAAAAGTCCTTGATGGGGTTGGTCCTGTTTTGCGATTCTTCGGTCATGTCTGTCATTGAAGTTTTGATTTGAGAAAATGTCCGGTAATGGATTCGGGACATTTGGCCACCTGCTCGGGAGTTCCGGCTATGACCAGATTTCCGCCACGGCTTCCTCCTTCCGGACCGAGGTCAATTAAATGGTCGGCGCATTTTATCACATCCATGTTATGCTCGATGATTATGACTGTATGTCCGCGTCGGATAAGGGCGTCGAACGATTCCAACAGCCTGCGTATGTCGTGGAAATGCAGACCTGTTGTAGGTTCGTCGAATATGAATATTGTAGGCTCGGCCTTTTCCAGACTCAGGAAATAAGCCAGTTTCACACGCTGGCTTTCACCGCCGGAAAGGGTTGATGATGCCTGCCCCAATTTGACGTAGCCAAGGCCTACCTGCTGCAGCGGCTTCAGCTTGTGCACTATCTTGCGTTCTGTCGCGTCATCTGACGAGAAAAACTCGATAGCCTGGTTTACGGTCATTTCCAGAATCTCCCATATGTTCCTGTCTTTGTATGTGACTTCAAGCACGTCCTTCTTGAAACGTTTGCCGTGACAGCTTTCGCACTCCAGAGTCAGATCTGACATGAACTGCATCGAGACTGTCACTGTGCCTTCTCCCTTACATTCTTCGCATCGGCCTCCTTCTGAATTGAATGAGAAATGTGTGGGGCGATAACCCATCTGGTGCGAAAGCGGCTGGTCTGCGAACAGCTTGCGTATCTCATCGTAAGCCTTGACGTATGTGACGGGATTGGAACGTGTGGTCTTGCCAATAGGATCCTGATCGACGAATTCTACAGCCTTTACCATGAAAGTGTCACCTTCTATGCTGCTGCACTGGCCGGAGGGCTGTCCGGCCTCATCGTACATGGCTTTAAGCTTCTGATACAGAATATCGCGTACCAGTGTGCTTTTGCCGGAACCGCTCACGCCGGTGACCACTGTCATGACTCCGAGTGGAAATTTTACATCAATCCCCTTCAGATTGTTCTGGCGCGCCCCTTTGATTTCTATATAACTGTTCCATGGACGGCGTGACGTTGGAACCGGGATGTTTTCTGAACCAGTAAGGTATCTGACTGTCCAGCTTGATGTCTGACTGTCCAGATTGGCAACATTGCCTTGATACACAATCTCACCTCCATGTCTGCCTGCGTCAGGCCCAACGTCTATGATATAGTCAGCTGCACGGATTATTTCTTCGTCGTGTTCAACCACAACAACCGTATTGCCTGTTCCCTGCAACTGACGCAGGACACGAATCAGTTTCTCCGTGTCACGGCTATGCAGACCTATGCTAGGCTCATCAAGGACATACAGGGAACCCATTAGGCTGCTGCCCAGTGAAGTGACCAGACTGATGCGCTGGCTTTCACCGCCAGACAACGTGGCACTGCTGCGGTTCAGTGTCAGGTATTCCAGTCCTGTATCAATCATGAACTGCAGACGTGAGGTGATTTCTGAAAGTATGCGTGATGCTGTGATGGAATCGGTCTTTGACAGTACAAGGTTGTCAAAGAACAGTTTCAGTTCGGATATCGGCATTTCGACCAGATCGGTGATGGGCCTGCCTCCAACATGGACATATTCGGCTTCCTTCTTGAGGCGCTTGCCATGACACATTGGACATGCGGTCTTGCCACGGTATCTGGCCAGCATCACACGGTACTGGATCTTGTACTGGTTCTTTTCCAGCATTTTGAAGAAGTTGTCTATGCATGCTTCATCCCAGCCGTTCTCATCGGGGCCGATGCCGCTTCCATGCCACAGGTAGTCTTTCTGGCTGTCTGTCAGCTGATAATATGGTGTGAAGATTGGAAAATCGTGCTTCTGTGCCTGAAGAATGAAATAATTCTTCCATTCAACCATTTTCTCTCCGCGCCAGCATACAACGCAACCGTCATATACGCTCAGGCTCCTGTTGGGTATCACAAGGTCTTCGTCAATGCCGACGACACGTCCGAATCCTTCGCATTTCGGACATGCGCCCATGGGGGAATTGAATGAGAACAGGTTTTCCGAAGGCTGCTGGAACCGGATTCCGTCGGCCTCGAAACGGTTGCTGAAAGAGTACAGACGGTTGCCTCCGTCAATGTAGAAGCGCAACATGCATTCGCCTGAACCTTCGTAGAAGGCTGTCTCGATGGAATCTGTAAGACGGCTTATGCTTTCGCGGGTGTCACTTACGGCAAGCCTGTCAACAAGCAGTGAAAGGCCTGTGGCCGATGCAGACATGCTTTCCAGCAGATGACTGTCTTTTCTGAACTCATCAATATCAAGCATCTGACCGTCAAGGTCAATGCGCGAGTAGCCTTCCTTCATGTAAATGGCCAGCTGCTGTTCAAGGCTGCGGCCAGGTATGATGCGGATAGGCGACAATACGGTGAAACGGGTACCGATGACCTGTGTCTTTACGAAGTCAACCACATCTTCAACGCTGTGGCGCGATACTTCAACGCCACTTATGGGCGATATGGTCCGTCCTATTCTGGCGAACAGAAGTTTCAGGTAATCGTATATTTCAGTCCGGGTTCCGACAGTTGATCGCGGATTGCGGTTCCCTGAACGCTGTCCTATGGCAATAGTTGGCGGAAGGCCTTCAATGCCGTCACATTCAGGCTTCTTCATGCGTCCAAGGAACTGTCGTGCATAGGCTGAAAGTGACTCCACATACCGGCGCTGTCCTTCGGCGTACAGGGTGTCAAAAGCAAGTGACGATTTGCCTGAACCTGACAGTCCTGTAATTACCGTAAATCTGTCACGCGGTATTCTGACGTCAGCATTCTTCAGATTGTTCGCTCTTGCTCCCCTGATGTTTATCCATTCGCTGTCTGCGTCCATGCTTTTGTGAAAAACGATTATGCAAAAATACCCATTTTCTTATTATAAAAGAGTACCTTTGCATATCCAAATCAAAAACTGAAATGATAATCTTCTTCAAGAACCCGTCAGGCACCATTGTTGCCACAGAGACTGCTTCAAAACCTGCAAGTGAAGACATCAGAAAGCTCAGCTGGCTGTACGGTGACGCACAGTTGCTGGATGCTGAATCATTGGGAGGCTTTTTCATCGGCCCGCGTCGTGAAATGATTACGCCTTGGAGTACCAATGCGGTGGAAATTACCCAGAATATGGGACTTTCAGGCATAACCCGCATTGAGGAGTATTTCCCGGTGAAGGATGAAAATGCCCAGTATGACCCGATGCTGCAGCGTCTGTATAAGGGTCTTGACCAGAATATCTTTACCGTGGATATCAAACCACAGCCCATTCTTTTCATTGAAGATCTGGATTCATATAACGAGCAGGAGGGCCTTGCTCTTTCAAAGGAGGAAATTGACTATCTGCACAAGGTGGAAGGCGAACTGGGTCGCAAGCTTACCGACAGTGAAGTGTTCGGCTTTGCACAGATCAACTCGGAGCACTGCCGTCACAAGATTTTCGGAGGAAAGTTCATCATCGACGGAAAGGAAATGGAGTCCAGCCTGTTCCAGATGATCAAGAAGACCACTCAGGAGAACCCGAACCAGATTCTTTCAGCATACAAGGACAATGTTGCATTCGCACAGGGTCCTGTTGTAGAGCAGTTCGCTCCGGCAGACCATTCGACATCGGACTATTTCATTATAAAGGATATTGAGACCGTCATTTCGCTGAAGGCCGAAACACACAACTTCCCGACCACGGTTGAACCGTTCAACGGCGCATCGACCGGTACCGGCGGCGAAATCCGCGACCGTATGGGTGGCGGTACAGGTTCGTGGCCTATTGCAGGTACTGCCGTCTATATGACATCGTACCCGCGCAATGACGAGAACCGTACTTGGGAAAAGAGCATGAAGGAGCGCCAGTGGCTGTATCAGACACCTGAACAGATTCTCATCAAGGCTTCAAACGGTGCTTCCGATTTCGGCAACAAGTTCGGCCAGCCTCTTATCTGCGGTTCACTGCTCACTTTCGAACACCAGGAGAACGGCGAACAGTACGGTTATGATAAGGTCATCATGATGGCTGGTGGTGTGGGCTACGGTACAAAACGTGACTGCATCAAGGGCGAGCCGCAGAAGGGCAACAAGATTGTGGTGCTTGGCGGTGACAACTACCGCATCGGTCTTGGAGGCGGTTCGGTCTCATCGGTTGAAACCGGCCGTTATTCAAGCGGAATCGAGCTGAATGCCGTGCAGCGTGCAAACGCTGAAATGCAGAAGCGTGCATACAACGTGACACGCGCACTTTGTGAAGAGGACACCAATCCTATAGTTTCAATACACGACCACGGTTCAGCCGGTCATGTGAACTGTCTGTCTGAACTTGTTGAGGAATGCGGCGGCCTGATTGACATGACCAAGCTGCCTGTAGGCGACAAGACACTTTCGTCGAAGGAAATCATTGCCAATGAGTCACAGGAGCGCATGGGTCTGCTCATTGATCAGAAGCATATTGAACATGTCCAGAAGATTGCCGAGCGCGAGCGTGCCCCGATGTACGTTGTGGGTGAGACCACAGGTGACGCCCGTTTCGCCTTCCAGCAGGGTGACGGCGTACGTCCGTTCGACCTGGCCGTGAGCCAGATGTTCGGTTCTTCACCGAAGACCTACATGGTCGATGAGACCGTTGAGCGCAAGTATGAGAATGTGACATATTCCGAAGACAAGTTCCAGGATTATCTGAAGGATGTGCTCCAGCTTGAGGCTGTTGCCTGCAAGGACTGGCTGACCAACAAGGTTGACCGCTCGGTTACCGGTAAGATTGCACGCCAGCAGTGTCAGGGTGAACTTCAGCTTCCGCTTTCAGACTGCGGTGTTGTAGCTTTGGACTACCGTGGTGAGAAAGGTATTGCAACTGCCATAGGTCATGCGCCTCAGGCCGGTCTGGCCGACCCGGCAGCCGGTTCAGTGCTTTCAGTGGCCGAATCGCTTACCAACATTGTGTTCGCTCCGCTGACCGACGGCCTCAAGACCGTTTCCCTGTCAGCCAACTGGATGTGGCCGTGCCGCGCACAGAAGGGCGAGGACGCACGTCTGTACAAAGGCGTAAAGGCTCTGTCAGACTTCTGTCAGGAACTCGGAATAAACGTTCCTACAGGTAAGGACTCGCTTTCAATGACTCAGAAATATCCGAACGGCGAGAAGGTAATCAGCCCGGGTACCGTCATAGTAACTTCGGGCGGTCAGGTGTCAGATATAAAGAAGGTGGTTTCACCGGTGCTTGCCGATCGCAAGGACAGCGTCCTGATTCACATTGATTTCAGCTTTGACGCTCAGAAGCTTGGAGGTTCCGCTTTTGCACAGGTGCTTGGCAAAATTGGCAGCGATGTTCCTACGGTAAAGAACTCCGAATATTTTGCCGATGCCTTTGACGCAGTCCAGTCTCTTATTGACAAGAAACTGGTTCTGGCCGGTCACGACATTTCAGCCGGTGGTCTGGTCGTAACTCTTCTGGAAATGTGCTTTGCCAACGTTGCCGGCGGTCTTGAGATATCTCTTGACAAACTTGAAGGCGACGATCTGATAAAGATGCTGTTTGCTGAGAATCCGGGTGTCGTTCTGCAGGTAGAGTCGAAGAAACTCGATGCAGTGGGCGAAATCCTTGACGAAGCAGGTGTCGGTTATGCCGTAATAGGCCGTCCTTCAGACAACCGTTCACTCTACATACGTCGCGGAAAGAAGGACCTTGACATTGACATAGATGCAATGCGTGACCTCTGGTACAAGCCTTCGTACCTGCTTGACCGCAAACAGTCCATGAACGGCTGTGCCGACAAGCGTTTCAAGAATTACAGCAAGCTTCCAATGAACATAAAGCTGCCGTATGACTTCACCGGCAAACTGTCACAGTTCGGCCTGAATCCGGACCGCCGTACGGCAAGTGGAATCAGGGCGGCCATTATCCGTGAGAAGGGTACCAACGGTGAACGTGAAATGGCTTATACCTTGTGGCTGGCCGGATTCGATGTCAAGGATGTCACCATGACCGACCTTGTAAGCGGTCGTGAGACTCTTGATGATATCAATATGATTGTATATTGCGGCGGTTTCTCCAATTCTGACGTTCTTGGCTCTGCCAAGGGCTGGGCTGGCGCATTCCTGTTCAACCCAAAGGCAAAGGAGACACTTGACCGTTTCTATGCACGCAAGGACACTCTTTCGCTTGGAATCTGCAACGGTTGCCAGCTTATGATTGAACTCGGACTCATCAATCCTGATCATGACAGGAAGAGCCGTATGCTGCACAATGATTCTCATAAATTCGAATCGGCCTTCATAGGTCTGTCAATTCCTGAAAACAACAGCGTGATGTTCGGTTCACTGGCCGGCAGCCGTCTGGGTGTATGGGTGGCTCACGGAGAGGGCAAGTTCAACCTGCCTTACGGAGAAGACAAGTACAATGTCATAGCAAAATATACGTACCAGGATTATCCTGCTAACCCGAATGGTTCAGATTACAACGTTGCCGGTATTGCAAGTGCAGACGGCCGTCACGTTGCCATGATGCCGCATCCGGAACGTGCCATCTTCCCATGGCAGTGCGGCTTCTATCCGGCTGACCGTCGCGATGACCAGATAACTCCGTGGCTTGAAGCCTTTGTCAACGCCCGCAAGTGGGTTGAGGCTCAGAGATAAAAACAGGATAAACACATATAGACAACTAATGGAAAACATCAGGACGAGCGTTTTGATGGCAGTCGCCATGTTGCTGGCTGCCGCATGTGACAAAGATGACAAAATGGGCGTACCAGCCCCGGTTCCAACTCCAACTCCTCAGCCGATTACCGGTACTGCACCGGTCAGCACTGAAGCCGGCATTGAGGGAAATCAGGTAAAATGGGTGCAGTTGTGGGAAAACGGCCCCAAGTTTGCCGAAATGAACGTAGGTGCTGACAGCGCCGCCAGTTATGGCGATTTCTTTGCCTGGGGCGAAACTGAACCGTACTACCAGCAGGGCGATGCCCGCAAGGAATCGCCCTCATGGCAGGCCGGCAAGTCATCAGGTTATGCATGGGGTTCGTACAGATACTGCAAGGGAACTGAAAAGACCTTTACCAAGTACTGCAACAGCGTCAACAGCGGAAATGGCGGATATTCAGACAAGAACACTGTCCTTGATTTTTCCGACGATGCCGCATACGTGTGCTGGGGTTCAAACTGGCGTATGCCGGATGCCAATGAAATGAAAGCGCTTGTCGATACAAATTATACAGACGGCGGAACCTGGATTGAAGATTATCATGAATCGGGCGTTGCGGGCATGCTGTTCAAAGGGAAGCCCGGAACAAGATTCGAAAACAATGCCGTTTTCCTTCCGGCTGAAGGATACCGCACCGATAAGGGCCTGACAAATAAAGATAAGGGTATCTATTGGACCGGTTCGCTCAGAAACGAAACCGCCATTGCGGCATGGCAGGTCAATTTTACTTCGGAAAAGTGCAATTCGGGCTATTTTCCACGTTATTCAGGCTTGTCAGTCAGACCTGTCCTGAATCAGATGATTTCCGGTACCTGTTCAATCAGGCCTGAAGCCGGAGTGACCGGACACAGGGCCGGTTGGGTACAGTTGTGGGAGAACGGTCCCAGATTCGCTCTCATGAATGTCGGTGCCGACAGCGTAGCCGGCTACGGCGACTATTTTGCCTTTGGCGAAACCGAACCGTACTACCAGCCGGGCAATGCGCAGGCTGAATCGGCATCATGGAAAAGCGGCAAGGAGGCCGGCTATGCATGGGGCTCATACCCGGAGCCGTATCCGGAGACCGACATAGCCAATGCCCTGTGGGGTGAAAACTGGCGTATGCCGTCAAGCCTGGAATTCGACACCCTCCTCAATACTGACTACACGGATGGCGGAACCTGGATCGAAAATTACAAAGGAACCGGCGTTAACGGATATATTTTCAAAGGCACAGCCGGAACTGAGTATGCCGACAATGAACTGTTCTTTCCAGCCGCTTCAATGCGTCAGGGATTATATTTGAACAGTCTTGGCGGTTGCGGTTTCTACTGGTCAGGTACAGTCCGCGCCCAAAACGACAATTATGCCTATTACATGAACTTCAACAGGGACTATTCGGAAACGGATTATCACGACCGCTGTCTTGGCCGTGCAGTCCGTCCCGTCTTGAAGTAGGTGTGCAGATTATTTCCTGAAGTCTGAGATGTCGTATTTGACGGGAGCCGATTCGCAGTCAAGACGGTTCAAAGCGGTGACTACGAAGTAACCGTCACCGTCAAGGGTCTCAGGCGGAAGTTCCATGAAGGTTTCACGGGTTATTGCCACAATGTGACCGGGGTCCTCAATGTCGATGTCCTGACCTGGCATGAAACGGTATACGACATACTGGCGTGCCTTTTCGAGTTCCCTTTCCTTCCTATTCTTTGGAGCAGTCCAGAACAGGACGGGGCCGCGGCGGGTATTCACAATCATTACTTTACGCACTTTGCCAGGTGTCTGTTTGGGCATACCGGGTGAAAGGGGTTGTAAGGCGGGCGTGTTGTGATATTCGTTGGCAAGAACTGTGAGATAGTCATTCGGATTGTTGACAACCGATTTTGCCGGCCAGAAACAATTGCCTTGCAGTCCGGGAAGGACACGCTCCAGACTGAGCTTGTGGCGCTGCTGGTTGCGGCTTGAATTGTTCGGGTCCTTGCCGGTAACGGTGCGTTCAACATCCTGTCCTACATACATCGGACAATTGCCGCTGTGGTCTGACCACCAGCGTGCAAGAATGGCGTAGTCGGCAGCTTTAGTGCCTGTGTTCCAGTAAATCTGCGGAATGCAGTAATCCATCCATTCCTGTTCTATCCAATACATGACATCGGCATAAAGACCACTGTAGTTCTCAAGCCCCGATGTCTTGCTGCCGTCAGGGTACTCGTCGCTCTGGTTGCGGTATATGCCGAATGGTGATATTCCGAATTTGACCCATGGTTTCAAATCCTTGACAGTGTGGTATAACTGCTCTACGAACAGGTTGACGTTGTCGCGGCGCCAGTCATCCTTGTCTGTGAAACCGCGTGGGTCATTCAGGAACGACGCATCGTCCATGAACTTCAGATCACCGTCGGGGTAGGGGTAGAAATAGTCGTCAATATGGAAACCGTCAATGTCATAGCGTTGTACGATATCGGCCGCTACCTTACAAATATAATCGCGGTTCTCCTTGAGCGCCGGATCGAACAGCGCAAGGCTGCCGTATTCAATAATGCGCTCCGGGTGGAGTGTCATCTGGTGATTGTCGGCGAATACCGTAGTGGAGGCTGTCTTTGCTCTGAACGGATTTATCCAGGCGTGAAGCTCCATTCCGCGCAGGTGACATTGCTCTATCATGAACTGAAGTGGGTCCCAGTCTTCGTCGGGCGCCTGTCCCTGAACACCAGTCAGGAAGGCACTCCACGGCTCCAGGTCTGACTTGTACAGGGCGTCGCCTTCGACCCTTACCTGAAAAAGTATGGCATTGATGCCGGCCGATGAGAGACTCTCCAGCTCATAGATGAGCTCGCTCTTCAAGTCGGCGGTGGGTATCCCCTCGAACTGATGGTTGACAGCCTGAATCCATGCACCGCGGAATTCGCGTTTGGGATTGGCGGCCGTGCATATCCCCCATGTAAGGCACACCGCCAGGACTGACAGTATGAACCTTTTCATTACTTGTCCTTTGGCAGTGAATTATATTCTTCGAGAGCCTGGCCAAGCAGTGACAGTGCCTCCTTGAGTTCCTTGATTTCAAGAACGTAGGCCATACGCACCTGGTCGCGGCCCATGTTCGGGTCAGAGTAGAATCCGGTTCCCGGAGCCAGCATGATTGTCTTGTTGTTGCGGCGGAAATCGGTCAGACACCACTTGCAGAACTTTTCGCAGTCGTCAATGGGCAGTTTCACGGTCGTGTAGAAAGCACCCATGGGAATGGGCGAATACACTCCCGGTATCTTGTTAAGTCCGTCAATCAGGCACTTGCGGCGGTTAATGAATTCCTCGTAGGTGTTGGCCATGTAATCCCTGGGGGCCGATACCGATGCCTCGGCAATGATCTGGCCTATGAGGGGCGGGCTGAGACGTGCCTGGCAGAATTTCATCACGGCGTCACGCACCTGGTTGTTCTTGGTGGCCAGTGCGCCTATTCTGATTCCGCATTCCGAATATCTTTTCGATACCGAGTCAATGAGAATCACGTTCTGCTCAATGCCTTCAAGATGGCAGGCCGATATGTACGGCGAACCAGTGTATATGAATTCGCGATAGACCTCGTCGGAGAACAGGAACAGGTCATACTTCTTTACAAGGTCACGCAACTGGAGCATCTCCTTGCGTGTGTACAGGTAGCCGGTAGGGTTGTTCGGGTTACAGATAAGAATACCCTTGGTCTTTTCCGTTATCAGTTCCTCAAACTTTTCCACGGGCGGAAGTGCAAAGCCGTCCTCGATGGTGGAAACAATGGGCTTGATCACAGCACCTGCCGATACGGCAAAAGCCATATAGTTTGCGTATGCAGGTTCCGGAACAATGATTTCGTCACCCGGATTCAGACATGTCATGAAAGCGAACAGCACAGCCTCACTGCCGCCGCATGTGACAATTATGTCATCGGGGTCAAACTTTATCTGATACTGGGCATAGTAGTCGCACAGCCTCTTCCTCAGGCTCAGGAAACCCTGGCTGGGGGAATATTCAAGCACCTTGCGGTCAATGTTGCGCGCCGCTTCCAGTCCAATCTCCGGTGAGGGCAGGTCTGGCTGCCCGATGTTCAGGTGGTAAACGTGTACCCCTTCGGACTCGATTTTCTGTGCGATGCCCGACAGTTTGCGTATAGGCGAACTGGGCATTATCTCGGCGCGGTTGGAAATTTTCATCGTTTCACAAAATATTATTCAGCCCGCAAAGATAACCAATAAG